>JBKOWU010000169.1:0-1767 GCA_046724555.1 Thermoproteota archaeon
ATATTATTTGCTATATATAAACCGATTGTAATCTTTATAGAACAACGCACCTTTTGATCCAAAAAGCAAAACAAAAAGTCGACATTAAAATCCTTGTCTGGGAACCAAGGCCCATAGTCAGAATGTTGCCGAATTCAAGGAAGAGAGGATTGGAGGAAAGAGGCAAAAAGCTTCAGGCTATAAGAGACGTTGCAAAGCGTTTTGGCATTGAAGACTTTTGTTTCTGGATGGTGGGACCTGCAGTTATAATGGTTGTTGTTCCTTGTCTACTTCTCCTTTACCATGACATGTAGGACATTCGCCAATCGTCTCTTCGCCATGGGATTAGGCATTTGGTTGTTGTATGAATGTAATTTATCAGAACCTTTACAGATAGGACATGAACTAAACTTATTATTATAGCAATAGTAAGGTATGAAATGATCTACTAAACTTTAAAGGCAGACCAGGATTTTCCAAACAGCATGTCAAATGACTCAAACACTGTGTTAACTATGTTATGCATAGTTACATTAATTGTGTGTCTCTCATCTTTACAACCTAATGCACCTAGCACGTTTGCTCAAACGGACAAGATTGCTATGGATAAGAGTCAGGCTTCCGCTACCTCTAATGACACTTTAAATGGCGGTCTTAGTTCATGGATATGTTTTACAGAATTCGATCACCCAGATTGTAAAGATATGTCAAATACTTCAAGTACATATATAGGGCTAGCTGCAGGCGCTGCGGTCGGTGGAGGGATAAGCTGGTGGATTTATAACCGACAGAATAAGACTTCTCGTAGGCAAGATGAAATTCTAGATCATATTGAGCATATTGAACGAAAGAATAGAGAAATATTGAAACAATTAGAATCATATGCGAAGCATCACGATTTAGTCTTGAACAAAATACTTGTCCTAGACGAGAGCATAGAAGCATTAGGCAAAAAACTCGAAAGTAAAGACAGAATATGAGAAGTTGTATTTGTAAGTTATCAACAGGGTAGCAGCTGAGCAGGATTACTTTTGCATTGAAAATCTATGCTTCCCCGAATTCCTCTGCACTGCCATTGATGACTCCAGCGTCCTCCACTTTAACCAAATTGAACAGTGCACCCAAAATAGACGTTGTCTCAAAACTTCTTCTGATATTATATTAAAGTAAATCTACATTCTTGTTGTCATTTTTCTTTTGGCAGTAGATACCTAATTTTCTACCTGCTAAATAATCTACAAAAGATACATAAAGTGCATTGCCACCACGAATATTTTGAATATGTCTCTTAACACATATATAATCAGCTTCTAACAGTCACATGATGCAGACTAAAGAGATTTTGAAATATACTTACTCTCGAAGAGCTAGAATTATACAGTTTCAATGACTAAGAAGCTATTACCGAATCTAGTTCTTTAGATCTGCTAGATAACTATTAAATTTCACATACTATAAAGTAGATAGTGGACAAATCCGAAAAGTGTATCCGAAATGATCATCCTTTATATGAAGGTAATATAATAGAAGTTATCAATGGTTCACAAACAAAAATTTGCGAATGTCAATGTCATAACAATATGTATCAACTAATCCGAAGGATCCAGGCTGCAGGTACGTAATATTCTCACTGGTTTTGGTAAAAAGAGGTGGAGAAGAGCAACAAAATCCAATTATATCTTTTATTATTTGGTTTTTGCTGCCATTCTGAGAACATCTACTTGGCCGCTATGCAGCCAATCTTTTAGCTCTTCATGGCTTGGCTTTGCGTCATGCTTGCCGGCTAAA
>JBKOWU010000132.1:0-9482 GCA_046724555.1 Thermoproteota archaeon
TCTGAGATAGTAAATGTAGTGTCATTATCATTGTCATTTTTTATCATAGGATGAATATGTGCAAAGTAAGAAAGATCCTCTGCTACGATTATAATATGCATCAGTTTATCATGAAGAAGTTCAAATTCTCTGATTGAATCAACTTGTTCTAAATTGTGTTCTGGTAATGGTTTCCATGGGTTTATCGGCCAAACTCATTAACATTTTTAACTAGCGAAATCCTATCTTCTGTAGGAAAACACCCAAGAAAGAACGTATAGGATGATGCGAAAGAATTAGACTCACTTTCGTATTATCCTGTCGTTTTTGATATCTTTATCGGTAACGTTATCATACCGTTGGAATAGTTTAAAAAAGAAATTTGGATATCATTAATAATAATTATGAGCAATCACGGTCGGCTGAAGGAATCCTACCGGGAGGGAGAAATCATGCTCAGGCGTAGAGTAGAAGTCCCGGTAGGAAAACCAGAAAACAGCCGTGGTCATCCGTCTACGAGTGTAGTTATTGCTCCCTTCTCCCATTTAAATAAAGATTCTTCTCATAATATTTTGTCATATTGGTCAACTTCTTTGATAAAATTTTAAATAACAAGATAAGATAATCTAGAAAATTCGAATGAATAATTCAATTTATTCGTTTCAAAAACAACTTCAACCTAGACTAAGCAAGAAAAACATAAGATAATTTTGATATTCATCACGACCATGCAATATTCTCAAAAGATCGTGTTTTTGATCGTCACATTTGCTTCTTCTGTAGTTGTCGTTGCTGATTTGCCAAACCTGCCCTCACTACTGATATATGTGCTGCATTACTCCATCAATATTCCCGGAAAGAAACTAATCCTTTAGAATATATGCTGCATCCCTGCACCATTTTGCTTGGTAAATTCCACCAGGATTTATACCTTGAAGCACATGTTCATTTGTTTTTTCTAAGAACGTTTCCGCGTTAACCTTAAAAGATTTTGATGAGTTTAACGAGAAAGAACTGTCGCTTTTTGTCATAGTTTTAAAGTATAGATCTACTATAAATTTTTTATTAAGGTTTATTAGTGACGTTGATGCACAGAATAAAATGTTGTCCAAAGAAGATGTATTGTTAGAGCAACATAGCATTACTTGCAAACTATGTAACGCAAAATTTGAAAGCTTGGGCGATATGCAACGTCATGTGTTAACAGAGCACATGCAAAAGGGAGACTACCAAATTCCATCAGAGATCAGAGGAAAATAACAAGTGTTGGACAAAATGTGCTAGTTCAAAAGAGTCCATAAAGGGCTATATCTTGACATTAGTAGAAGACTTTGAAATTATCAACAGTTTGAAGTGCTGTTTCGCAGTTTTTATCTTATAACTTCTATGCGTAAATTAACAGGTTATACGTATCTAACATAATCCATATACTCTACAACCCATGAATATTAATAATAATCACATGTAGCGTACAAAAGGCGCTGATGGCAAAAATTGCTTTATTAGTAGGTTCAGTCAGACACGATAGGCAGGGTATTAAAGTAGCTCGTTGGATGGAACAGAAACTGAAAGATCGCAATCATACCGTATTTTTTATTGATCCTATAGCGATTAATTTACCTTTGCTAGATAGGATGTATAAAGAAATGACAAATCCTTCAGAAAAGCTAATCGATATTCATGAAAAAATCAAAGCAGCAGAAGGATATATGCCTATTACGCCAGAATACAATCATAGTACTTCTGCTGCAATGAAAAATACGTTGGATTATTTCTTGGAAGAGTATTATTTTAAACCTTCTGCCATAGTGTCTTATTCTCCTGGAGGTTTTGGTGGAATTAATGCTGCTCAGCAAATGAGGTTGATATTTGCTGAACTTGGAGCTCCATCAATACCCTCATCATTTCCAATATCAAAAGTACATGAGGTTTTCGATGAAAATGGGAAACTAATTGATCAAAGATATGAAAAGAGAGTCAAACGATTCCTGGATGAATTTGAGTGGTATATAGAAGCGCTGAAGAATGAAAGAGAGACAAGGGGCACGCCTTATTAGATGACTAAAATTATGAAGATGATACATACGCTAAGTATGGTATTAAACTATCATTGTAAGAAAGGACTTTTCCTTCTGAAAAGGGTAAACCGGTGGATTATTAATCTATTCATGCTATTTGACCCACACATTTGTCATATGTAAAACGCATTGATGGATGGATTGGTATTCTGGTATAGATCTGGACATAATTTGGAAAAATGTATTTAATTTCTAAATATAACATCTACATAGATACTATGAACAAAGATCTGAAATGCATTACATTAAAGTTGTGCACCTTTCACATTAATTCACAAGTCGGAGAATCAGTATGAATAAGAAGATACTAATTATTGTCGTAATAATTGTAGTTGTAGTCGCGTTAGCAATACCTTTTGCTATCTATACTATTTCTCCACTGCTCATTAGCAATACAGTAAATGAACCATTACCCACAACTGCTGCAGTTACAAGCAAAAAAGCAGCATCACAAGAATATCAGAAATTCGTTTCCATGAATGAACAAGATAGAATAAATGCTGCTAAACAAATGAATCAAAGGCAGAAAAACACGGTTATGATAGGAGCTGCTCAGATAAATAATACCATGAATGAAAGTGTTGTCACATCCCAAGGAATCATCAATAAACCACAAACTAATGCAGCTAAGGCCATCGCAAATGCATCCACAATAAGAACTGGTTCTTTCGTTGGAGCTGGCGATGGATTTCATAATGCAGAAGGATTAGCAAAAGTAATCCCATTAAAAGATGGACAAAGTATCCTCAGATTAGAGAACTTCAAATCTACGAATGGACCTAATGTACATCTTTATCTTGCTACTGACAAAACCGCTTCTAATTTCATAGATCTTGGAAGGGTAAAAGCAAACAACGGAAATCAAAATTACAATATACCTGTTGGAACTGACTTGGCAAAATATAATATGGCTTTGATATGGTGTAAGGATTTCTCTGTATTGTTTGGAAGTGCACAGCTAAAGACATAACTTAGAAGAGGACAAAACCATACTTGACACTAGCCACTTTTATTTGCTATCATAACATTACTAGTCCCAATGTAATAGCATCAGTAGTAAAAAAATTTCATTTATTTGGATGTTCGTTTATATCGTTTGTGTCTAATGCTCAATCCCTGACTTTTGAATTGATTTGTGGCATCTCAGTTCCTGCAATGGTATTTGAAAAACGCGAACGTCTCATACATGCTGCACTAGTACAATAGTCTTCGGACTTTGATAATCTAGTCATTGCAAAATGAAATCCTATAAGGGGCGAAAAAACAGCCAACGTTAACAATGCAAGCATGTAGTTTTGAAGATATGTAAGATACAAAGCTATTCCTGCACCTGTCATTATTTCAATCCATGTACAGGTGCACAGCTGTAAAGCAATATGCTTTAAATCAATATTCATATAATATACATATGCTTGACTACATATTAAATACATTTTTCCAAATTGCATCCACATCTACTTTTGTACAGCTATTACTAAACCATCTTGGGATGAAAAAGAATTTACATTCTCTTGTTTGATTAATTCCTTCATTCTGTTCCGTACAGTATCTTCAGTAACTCCAGCTGCTAGCATAATTGATACACGTACCACATGCATATTCATAGTATCCTAACCACAGTCAATGGGTATATCCAGATTTATCCCAAATCCATCATTCATATATATATATATATATTATATTACAAATACGTGGAGTATACCTTCTAATCAGTCAATGTCATAAAGCGTACGACAGAGTTACAAAATCTCTAACTGACAACAGAGGATAGGATGCCAAAGTTCCTTGATGTTCACCCTATGAAAGGTTTTACTGAGGAATCGATAAAGGAAGCACAAAAAGAATTACCTGATGAATTTGGTGTCATGACATAGAACATGATGTTTAATATAGAAGCCGATAGCCTACTTAATGCTCCTAATAAAGAAGCAGTTGAAAAACATCACGAGAAATATGGCATTAAATGCAATTAGATTATGGAAATAAAAACATCTGCTTAGACAATCTTAAATTAAAACACACGATCACAATAGCGTAATCCTAAGGAGCACTGATATTCCTGCCAATTCTGCAATATGTATTCCCACAAAATACGGCAGCAATGCTATTGCATACAGACGCTCCATTGCAAAGTAAGCATATACAGCAATTATATTATGCAGCATAAGGAGGGATACAAAAAATATCAGACCTATTGTGAATATTGCTTTACTGTTCTTGTATATTCTCAAGTAAATAATAAGCAATGCTATAAGAATACCTATGTTTGCCAATCCTACTACTGCACTAGTGCCCATTAAAAGATCCATAAAATAGCAAAAGAAAATCAGTCTCGTTTCGCTTATTTACTTTTTTCCAGATTTACACCATATTTTTATTGAATAACCTAATCATACAGGAAAGTTCGACATCTTATTCGCATGCATAATTTAATTTCATTTCTGTATCTTTGATCTTATCTCGTTGAACGACTTAATGTTAGCTTCTAAATAATTTGAAATAAAATATAAAACTCCATATATTTATTGGTGTAGTATTGGTGACTATACTACTTTGCATCAGAATAATGGAATATTTTTGACTATGCTACATATACTGGGACTATAATCCAATTATAACACGAAAAAATTCGTATAAAAAATAAGACAAAAAGTCTAAAAAATTATGGTATTATAGTCCAACTAGAACTAGTGAGTTCGTAGATACCAAGAGATCAAAGCAGCCGCAATCAGCAGTATTCCAATTAAAACAACAACTAGACTGATTTTATTTATCGTTGCCATTCCCACCGTTATTATTATCATATTTAATATAATAGTAACCAGGCGTACAATGTATTGCTGCACTTGTTCCCAACATGCACCGAAGTGAAAACTATGATATTTCCTTGAACCCCATCCACTACTAGGCATATAGCACATAGGTTGCAAAACTAGTTGTGATGCTCGCTTTTCCTATTTATATAAATTATATATTTTATGGATTAGAGGAATTGGCAAAATTTCAAAAGGTGTTAAAAGCTCAGAAGAGGGGTTTATACCTGTGTTAAATCATGTGTTTAAGCCTGAGTATTACCTTATGATCAGGATACGATTTGTTATGTATTTATTTTCATGTTCGGCCCGTCCAATCGGAATAACTGATGATATTACTGCTCTTGGTAAAGGAATACCCATTATAGTCATTCATAGCTGAAACACTAGAATGGGATTTGAACCCATGGCTGCAAGTCAAGGATATCGTGTATGATCAGAAATTAACTTACTAATCGAAGTGCCCTAATATTTTCAGGATATAACCTGAATTAGGTTACTTTTTGTAACCATATCCCTTTATCCATATTTAACATTCGCGCTCGATATTGATAGTCGATCATGGATTAGATAACTCAGCATAATCGCCCGATGACAGCATTTTAAGTGATAAGATTAAGCTTATCGCGGTATAGGCAGCACGACCAACATCAATAATATTCCTACAGCAAAAAGAACAAACTGAAAAATCACCGGTATATTTACCTCTACTTTACTTGGAGGAATGTCATTCTGTGTTTTACTTATAGCTACGATTAATGTACCCAATCCAATTAATCCTCCAACTATCGAAAACCCAAGACAACCTAATGCTACTTTCATAAGCGTGAAGTCAAAATGTTTGATGCCTAGAAGCGTAGGATACAAACCTATTAGTGCAGCTATTATACCTAATGCTAATCCGATTAGGACTTGTATGTAGGTAGACGAGACTTCTACAGATTTTTGCCCTCTATTATCAAGATCGTTGGTAGTCAAGCCTATTCCCACAAAGATCCTTGAATAGGGTCCGATATTTGAGAGGTAGCTCCGAGTTCTCTGCCTAAGTATTCGTCTGCAAGCTCATCAAGCTTCATGTTGTATTTCGTTCTAATTCAAATTATAAAAGCACATCTAAACAACTGCGAATGTGACAATCTCTATATGCAATGACGTAGCAAACAATATTATACTTAGTTTCATAAGCGTTTTCTAACTTTGATACCAGAAAGATTAATTGATTGGAGTATTGAAAAGCTAAATTCGCTGGTCTCTCTAAGAGACATTGAAAGCGAGGGATTTGATTTTAAAGGTCCTGAATTCAAGGAACTTTCTCATCACATTTGCGCTATGGCGAATACTTCTGGTGGATATATAGTATTAGGAGTAGGCGAGAAAAAGAATGTAAAAACTGACCATTTTATAGGGTTCGAGAAAAAGGGCTTTATTTTAGGTAAAGAACAAGATATAGAACGTGAAATTAACAATGCAAGGATAAACGTCGACCCGGATCCTACTATGGACTACCGGAATATTCAAGATAAAGACAACAAGTTTTATCCGGTTATAAAGATTGAAGAAATAAATGATAAAACCATATTTTGTAAAAGGAAGTGGAGTATGTTATATTAGAGCTGGTAAATCCACTACTCAAGCAAGTAGAAGCACAGTTATTAACCTTCTTAGCAATCATATCCAAAGGAAGAACTCTATCATTAGGTTAAGGGCAGCATGTCGGGACCTGATTGAGCAAATTCGTTACACCTGCGATGACATAAAAGCTGCAGATCTCCGGGATGGCTCTAAAACGATCAAACCACTAAATCTTTATTTTCTTCAAAATTCTGTCCTAGATACTGAGTGGTTTTTTCTAAAAAACGACCTCTATGGCGGCCATATAAGTGAAAATGTTAACGTTAAAGGTTACTATTGCTTCTATAACGAACTGGAGAGGCTGAATTTGGCTATAAATACGTTCAATCAACCTATTAATCCATTCAATCAACAATTTTTCTGGGACCAAAGGGCAAAGATCAAAATCAATGATTTGGCGTATTGGAGTCCGTCGGGTAATGATGCAAAAAGAGCTATTTCATTTCTTGAACGTATTATCGCGCTGTGCCATGAATTCGAGAACTATTAAGCAAGATCAACTAAATAAACTGCATATTTGGTGGTAATTGGTAGCAGTGACGGTACAAGTCAACGATATACTCCTATTATGAGAAACGTCTCACGTTTGAGCTGAGCGTGGCGATGTCTCTGCAATCATTAACATTCCTCTCTTCCTAAGACATCTCTTAGAATTGTGTCTGAATTGTGTCTATAACTATAACCCCTTGCTGCAAGTATAGTATCAGTAGCATTAACAGAATTTGGAGGTTTCTGTCATTCTACAAAAGGTACGATATTTTAACTAATTTTAATCCTGCATTACTTACCGCATAAAAGAAGAAGAAGAGAAATAAAAATGGATACATAGTATATGCTAATGACAAAGAACCAACACATGAAACATTTTAAAAGTGAAAAAGGTGGTAAAACCGCAGCACAACAAGCAGACGAGTTTGTTTCTCAAACTTCAGTAAGGGGGATAAGTGTTTCAATTTATGAGTATGGACTGTTACTATTATATGAAGAGATGACAGATAAGGGTCAAGGTATGGGAAACGAATAGAATCTTAATTCCTCCATTTGGTATTTTGTGATCTAGCCCATTCTAACACCTGTATTTCAATCATTAACCTATCTTTGTCTATATCGTTATGGGATTCGTGTATATCGATTCTACGTTCATTAATTCGTTTTGTCTTCTAAGCGTTTCAGAAAACTCAACAATAGTTCTCATTTGAGATTATCAGGAGGGTATTGTCGGCTGCAAATATAATATGTTGAAACACTAGATAGAAAAGGACTGACAAACGGTAGACAGACAGGGTAAAATTAATACATAAAAATATGTATTTAAACAATATCTTAAATTATTGCAATCCTACTTTAAAGTGAAAAGAAAATGGGGATAGAAGCTAGAAGAAAAGATTCTGCAAGGCTGCTCTGGGATACAAAACTACGTCGTGCAGTAAATCCTAAAGACATAGAATTTCAGACCGCAGAAGTTGTTCTTCCAAATCCAGCGAGGGACCAGCAAACCATTCAATCTTTCTTCAATACCCTGCTGAATATTCAAATTGAAAAGAGCAAGATGAACAGACTGATTTGGGGAAATAATCTCCTTGCAATGCAAGCACTTCTTGCTTCAGGCTATGAAGTAAAGGTGAACATGATATACATAGATCCGCCGTTTTGGACGAAGATCATCTTTATGTTACTTTTCTAACATAAAAGTAGTACATTAGTCTACAAGAATCTTAGATGGTATGGTTATTTTGGTTTCATATACTGAGATCCATAAAGGTTAAAAAACCGTATCATAAATCAAAATGTGGTTTATGCGATATTACTCAAAAATTACAAGACCGTTCTCAATTCTATCCCTAGTTCTAATTTTAGTGATTGCTAACAATAATATATCAACACCAATGGCTACAATAGCAAAGCAAGCTAGTGCTACAACTACCTTTCCTTCTTATTTTCGCACTTTTTCAAATATTGCCACTATTACAAACGTCCAACTTCCTGGTATTATTACTGATAACAACAATACTTCTCCTCCGTCTTCCTCTTTTGGCACTGGTACTGGCTCAGTAACTAATACCAATCCAACTAATAACAGTCCTCAAGTTACTGGGACTATCACTATTCCTCCAATAGTTCATAGAAATACTAGGGCTCGTGCTGCAATAGGAGGACCAACACTTAATGACCCTGACCTAAAGGTAGAACAAATAATCAACACAGGGTTGAAAAGGACTACAAGCATGGCATTTTTAGGGCCAAATGACATTTTGGTATTAGAGAAGGATACAGGAAAGATACATAGAATAGTGAATGGCAAAATGCTTCCACAACCTTTGCTAGACGTCAGTGTTGCAAACGAAGCTGAAAGAGGACTGCTTGGAATTGCTGTATCAAACAATAATGATAACAGTAATACTCGCCATGTATTTCTGTACTATACTGAATCAGGTAGAGGAAGAGATGGCGATGACGAATCTACCAAGACTTCTGATAATGCTACTGGCAATCGTGGATCAGATACCGTAGCACCAGCAGGAAATCGTCTTTACAGATATGATCTAGATCTTAATAATAACAATAACAATAAACTAACAAATCCCTTATTACTTCTAAACCTTCCAGCTTCTCCACCTCCAGCAAGAGAAGGCACTGAGAAAAACCATAATGGTGGCAAAGTACTAATTGGTCCAGACAATAATGTTTATGTAGGCATTGGAGATGTCGCAGGCCATAGAGGACAAGCTGAAAATAATCCTAATGGTACAGCACCTGATGGAACAGGGGGTATATTAAGAGTTACACAAGATGGTCAGATAGTAGATAATCCTCCTTTAGGTAGCGATACTATTTCATCATCTCTGTACTATGCATATGGTATGCGTAACACTTTTGGAATGGACTTTGATCCTTTGACTGGTGATTTATGGGATACAGAGAATGGTAACACTTTTGGAGATGAGATTAATCTAGTCAAACCCGGATTCAATAGCGGCTG
>JBKOWU010000167.1:0-2606 GCA_046724555.1 Thermoproteota archaeon
TAAGTGATACCATAGGCGCCGCGGGTGTGATTGCTGCCGGTATGATAATGCTAACAACTAAATTTTATTTGGCTGATCCAATAATCAGTATTGTTTTAGCATTATTCATGATTCCTAGAACATGGTCGATTATGAAAAAAGCAATTCATATATTGATGGAAGGATCTCCATCTAATATACCACATGAAAGAGTAAAAGAAGCTATACTTGGCATTAAGGGTGTAACAGGCATATTTGAGCTTCATATATGGACTATAACATCAGGTATGAATTCATTGTCAGCTCATGTAGTCATAATCGATACAAGCAAAACACAGGCAATTCTCCAAGAAATAAATGCTATACTTGAAAAGAAATTTAAAATAACACATTCAACAATTCAAATAGAAACATACCATCAGGAAGAATCTGGCAAATTCTAATGAATGTATAATATTAAGACTGTAAATCAATAAAACTTACGAACGTCAATGTGTGTAGTTAGGGTTATAAGTAAATCAACATAAGCCGTAATGAATGTCTGATTCAAGTCAGCTTCTTGTTCGTAGGATCAAGGATGGCACAGTAATAGATCATATTGAATCAGCCAAGGCATTATTTGTTTTACGTGCACTAAACATAACAGGTAAGGAAGGAAACGTAATTACGGTTGCGTTAAATGTTCCTAGCAGCAAACACCACAAGAAGGACATAATTAAGGTTGAAAACAGATTTTTGGAAACACATGAAACTAATAAACTTGCGCTGATTGCTCCTCATGCTACCATCAACATCATAAAAGATTATAAGCTAATTGAGAAACGTAAGATTCAGCTTCCTGAGTCTATTGTAGGAATATTTCGCTGTCCAAATTTGAAATGCATTACAAATAGCGATGAAAACATTAACCCTATCATCGATATTATGGATAAAGAAAAAATCATATTAAAATGCAGATATTGTGCAAGGACGTTGACTATTGATGAGCTTGTATTTTAGCAAGCTTTCCGGATAATTTGTAGCTAAATCCCATGGCTATAAAGAGAGTCACTAAGCTCGCTATCAACGTTAACATTACATTCATTTTGATAATATAGTATGTTACAATACTTACAACTATAGCTGGCACAGAAATTACAAGTGCCAAAATAGTCGCTGCCATAAATATTGCAAGTGTACTAGATTTGGTTGGTTTTGGATGAGGCGCATTACCATCACTATTCTGATCAGTCACCTGACTCTCAGATACTGAATTGATATGAGAGCATATATATGCTATTATTGATTTATTGATTTAATCATTATAGCCATCCCATCTGACGCTTATAATAGTTCATCAATCGTACATGTCTCATACGTTCGCCTGCTGTTTTGGATTTCTCTATTTTAATCATATGGGTTCTCAGTTGGCTGAGGTCACACATACACACGCCAGCAATGGGCCTATATTTGGTCCTAGAGACTTCATGTTTTTTATAATCTACATAGAATATCGCCAGTTTTGTGATGATAACGGTTGCAACAATGCCACTAAAAACCAAATACAAAGCCGGACTAGAATTAATGGATACGTATAGGTTACCATGGGACACATATTGTATGAATATAATAGGTAGAAATATGGAAATAATAATCCCTACTGGAGCGGCTAGCAATGATATACTTGACCATTTATCATAAGATTTAACCTCATTCTCAAATTGATCTAGCAAGGCTTCGAGTCTTTTATTTAATTTTTTATAGTCTCCTTCTTCACTCTCCTTCTGATCTTCCTCGATTAGAGATTTCATGATGTTATAATAGTGAAGCAGTGATTATTAAGATTATCCAGATAATCAATACTTTTTTTACTTATATCATTATGCCTATCATGTATATATTATAAGAAAAACGACATATTTATTAATAAATTATCACGAATACTCACCCAGCTCATAGGTAGGCCTATTAATTTTCACATACAAAGCAACTAAAGTAAAAAATTTTATTCAATATTCTCCATAATATGAGTTTGTTGAGTGGATTTACACATATGCACGTAATCTTGTATATATGTTGATATTTATATTTCTTAAACATCAAAGAAAAATGCTTATTCAATTGAGTGACCAACCACATAAAATAAAGATCAGTTTTGTTAGGCAAAGAAATGATTCTATCACACCAGATATAATTATGAAATCATTTTGGGTTAGCACATCTCTTGCCCTGATTCTAACAATACCACCACTAGCCATATTCATAGCGGTATTTCAGACTAGTGGTAATTTATTAATGGGTGTTGTGATTGGTTTTGGCATTCACTTTATACTATTTTCACAATCGGTAAGGATTTCTTCATTTATCACATCATTCTTTGATGATTGAAAATCACATTTTTTGGTTAGTGTTTTAGACTAATCAATCAACCAATTAATCATATGCCAATTTTTCTTTTACCTTTTTGTTTTGTTGCTAAAAATTAAAATTGTTGACCTCCTAAAGAAAGAGTTGAAGTATATGCTTGGAGTGTTATACAGTTAGATATGAGCAAGATTAGTATGCCTAGCAAAATTTTCGGTACTGTGCTTTCTCACGGTCTGAGAGGGAGGATGCTTACCAAGAGCGAACTACAAACACTTGCAGAA
>JBKOWU010000029.1:0-4834 GCA_046724555.1 Thermoproteota archaeon
GTACGATGAGAGTAATCTAATCTATTATCGAATTAATTACAAGCTTATGGATGCATTTGAAATTACAAAGGAGGAAGCAGAGGAACTTCATGTAGACTATCATGAAAACAACCCCCGCAGAATATCTGAAGGTTACTGTCATAAGTGTAAAGATGTTGTTGAAATTATACCAATAATCTACGGGATTGCCGAAAAGGATAAGGAAACCTTAACTGCAGCAGAAAATGAAGGAAGATTGATTATAGGAAGTTTAAATGAAATTAGAGAAGGAGTTGAAGTGTCTATGTTTGGCTGCAAAATATGCAAAAGTAGTCTTCCAGAATATGGGAAATTGCTATAGATCTTTTGAATATATTTGATTTTAATTTCATTTTTGAATTATTGCCCACGCTTGTAACTTTACTAACATAAAACTTGATTAGTTGCAAGACTTTTAGTAACGTTTCTCATATTCGTCACATCCTAAACCAATCATCAGGCATGTAAAAACAAGTCCTTTAGAGTAAGATAAGTATATTCGAATGTAAAATTCAAATGGTTGTAAATGCTTAATCACATTGAATTGGTGGAAGAAGTATGTCCTGCATGTTACAAGTTTCTGCGGTCAATATATGATAAGAAGAGAATGAAAAATGTTAGACAAATTGTTGTGCAAAATGGTATACAAAACAATAATAATAGTAATAAACAGTGTAAGAGTCTATATCATCAAAAATTGACAGACGGCTTCAAATCTAATTTTTAATTAGATAGCATTATTATTATTTGTCTTTATAAGCAAAAGCAACAAAATTGATTGGAGAGAAGCTTTGAGAAAATTTCAAAACCCTGCGTACTGTTATCATCAGAAAGGTAGCTAACAACAACGGCGTCTTTTAAGCTACTTGTAGTGTAGCAATTAATTCACAAATAATCTCTTGCTTCTGCAATATCGGTGATATTTTTAATAAAAAAAGCCTCTATTTATCAATAACCATGTTAGCTTGTTGTTGACGAGTTCTAATGAAGGATAGGACTAATGCAGAAGCTAGTATTCCAAATATTACCATTAGAGATATGACAAGTGGTATTTCAAAATATTCTGACACTAACATTTTGCTGCCTACAAAGAATAATATCATGGCCAACCCTGGTTTAAGATAATAGAATTTCTCCATCATACCAGCAAGTAAAAAGTATAAACTTCTCAAACCAAGAATAGCAAAGATATTTGAAGTTATTACTATAAACGAATCAGTAGTTATTGCTAGTATTGCAGGTATCGAATCTAATGCAAATACCAAATCTGTCATTTCAACTATCACAAGTGCCACAAGCATGGGTGTGGCATACAAAAGTTTACGACCATTCTTATTATTCTTGCGTAACAAAAACTTATCATTATCCAACTCAAATGTAATAGGAACAAATTTCTTCATTATCCTAACAGCAATATTTTTTTCAATCGCCATCTCCTTCTTTTCTCCATGTTCGTTTTTCTTTTGTATAAGCATGCGAATTGCTGTAAACAATAGTAAGCCACCAAAGATGTAAATCATCCAGTGAAAGCTTTCAAGAAGCGATACTCCTGCAAGGATTAAACCAATTCTCATAATAATAGCACTAAGAATTCCAGCCATCAGGACTTTGTGTTGGTAGATATGCGGTATTGCAAGGGAGGAAAATATAAGCAAAAATACAAACATGTTATCTACGCTTAAAGATTTTTCAATTGCATATCCTGTTACAAAAAGTAATGTTTTTTCATACCCTAGAGCCAAATATATTATTGCAGCAAATATCATGGCAAGCGATATCCATATAATCGTCCATACGAAGGCTCTTTTGAAAACATGTTGTTGTTGAGGAGACTTTGGTTCTACAGATAGAACTGAAGAAGTTTCTCTTTGTTGATACGTATTATTAATGCTATTTCTACTTCCATTTCTCATCCTAAAAATACACTGAATCTTACCGATTATCCCAAAGTCTATTGCCAAAGCAATACCAACGAAAAGAGTAAAAAATATCCAAATTATCTCATAATTTGCATTACTACCTCCAATAATGATAGAATCCAATGCCTTATTCTATCAAGAGCTAGATCATATGTGATATATTGATAGTATGTTTCTAATGTATTGCATTGTGGTACTCAATTTTTTATTATCATAAATGAGGTTTAATTACAAAGTTTGCTTTGTATTGCAACGTAAACGTATTGACTAAATACTCTAAATCATACTCATCATTAATATTAATATGGATATCACAAAAGAAGTAAAAGAAGAAGAAATTCTAACATGCGCTTATTGTCAGTCTAAATTCAAAAATAAGGCAGAACTATCGAAGCATATAGATAGAATACATACTGGTTTAGGATTGCTAGAAGGAAACAGAGGTCAGTGGTAAAAAATTGGCCATATTAGTATCTGCATCAACTATAGATCACGATTCGATTTATTATACTATGTCTTTGGATACTAATGAGCATAGTTTTGCATCTGGTTTTGTATACACATAACCTGTCGCAAAAGAAGTGCTATTGATCAGGATATAGAGATACACCATTGCATTAGCCAAGCGAGTCCATGGCAAAAAAGAAATCATTATCCCGCCGCCCTTTAGCGGAACAATCATTACCGTCAGAAGAAGGCACGAATAGAATTGTTAGTCTGGCACAAGGCATTGTAGCTAGCAGTACATTTGATTGGATAATAACAGGAGTAATTCTTCTCCAAGCTCTCGCTCTAGCACTTGAAGCAACACCTGCTGTCGTTTCAGTCGGTGGTAGGTACGATGACTTACTCGAGCAGGGAACATTTAGATTGATTCAAAACGTAGTAGTTGCTGTCTTCATTATTGAAGCTGCATTGCGGCTGATTGCAGTATACCCAAGACCGCAAAAGTATTTTAGAGATGGTTGGAATTGCTTTGATTTTGCAATTATAATTCTGTCTGTTTTACCAACAACGGGCCAGTTTTCAACTATAGCCAGATTAATTCGGTTGCTGAGGATAACAAGACTGATAACAAAATCCACTGAGCTACGCGCGATAGTATCTACGCTAGTACGCTCAATACCCAGTATATTTAACATTTTGATTCTGCTTTCAATTCTATTTTTTATATATGCAATAATTGGATACCATCTTTTCAGAGACGCAGACCAAGAACGCTGGTCTTCTTTTCCAACCTCATTAACAACTCTCTTTCAAGTTATTACTTTAGAAGGATGGCCCGATATAATGGAACCAGTAGTAAGTAGTCTTGGACCGCTGTATTGGTTATATTTTACAAGCTTTATTGTAATTGGAACTTTTATCATCATCAATCTCTTTATCTCTGTGATTGTCAGGAAATCAGAAGAGGCATATAAACAGGTACAACAGGAATCAGTCATACCTCTAACACAACAGGACATTATGCACGACATAAAAGAGATACGCAGAATATTAGAAGATCTCGAGAAAAGAATTGGTGAAGATAAGAGAGATAGAATTGAAATTTGATATCTCTAATTTATATGCATCATCTACGTTAATTTGGGTCAAATATCAACTGTTGGGTTTCAAAGCAAAAACAGGATCAGATCTAATGCTGGCTACTCGTGGTAACAACATCGTTATTTTAATAATTCTAAAAATTCACAATTTACAAATCTTCAAACCTGGTCCTGCATCTAGTACAAAATATTGAGTCATCATTTGCTGCCAAACCGCATTTTGTACATGCTTTCATGATTGTGGACGGTGGTACACTTAGTCTACTTCCACATTTCGAACATACGCCTTGTCCTTGCGAGTTAGCTGTACCACAAAATCTGCAATAAATCTTTTCAGATGTAATATTTGTTTTTGAGCTACTATCCAATTGTACTTCTCGTTCTACTTCTATTTCTCTCCCTTTGGGTTTAGTAATCTTGTTGGTTATTTTACGGAATAGTCCCATTACATTCATCAATATGCTTGCATACTAATTAAAGAAAATCTTTACCGAATGGTTTAATTAGGTATATTCCCGGATAGAAAAAATAGTTGTTGTCATGAACCAAAAATATATTTTTTCGCCTATCTTTCTGCTGCAGCAGCGGCTGATGGTGCTGCTGCTGCCGCTGATGTTGATGGTGCTGCCGCTACTGCATTTTTGGCAGCAAGTTGGTATGTAACTACTGCTATTTCATGATTATCAAATTTACCAGTAAAATATCCTCCCAGATCGATGGTATAGTTAAGATTCATACCTAGGATTAGCTACATAATAAATTATCACGGGCCCAAGCTAAACATCATGATGAAACACTATATCAAAATATGTCTTATTGCGTGCATGTTAATACTACCGTTGATGATTAGCTTCAATGCAATCATGGTGCCAAAAGCTAATGGTGAAATGTATCATTATCATTACTACTATCCGTATTATCCCTCAAATGAAAACCTAATCTCAAAAGTTGGTATTGCAGAGAATAATACAAGTAATATCAATAGTGATGATAACAGAAATGCTAATACAACTAGTGTTAGGACTAATGGCACTGGCAGTAACACTAATGATGGTAGGTCCACGTGTACTATTTCTGCACCCTTAAACGCTAATAGTAGTGGGCTGAATGTCAATGTACTTCCACCAAAGATACTGATGAATTATGCTGGCATAGTGTATCCTGGAGACTTGTCTGAGGCAAAATATAGAGCAGGAATAAACTTTCCCGAACTTCACATTCGACCACAAAACGTATCTGCTAATCTTCCTTCAAACATTGTACACATCAAGAATGGTTCTTGTATCCAATTTCTAATTGCAGGCACTCCTAAACTACTTCCACCAAGCAGTTTAGCAGTAACAGCATATC
>JBKOWU010000296.1:0-19177 GCA_046724555.1 Thermoproteota archaeon
AGCATACACACCATCAAGTTCAGCAACTGTTTTTCTAATTGCATAAACTAAATCATTATTATTGCTTTTGGTGAAATGATCTTCTAATAAGTGAACTATGACTTCACTGTCAGTTAGAGTATCAAATTTATGGTGATTTAATTTTAATAATTTCCTTCGAATTTGCTTATAGTTGTAAATCTCACCATTATGCTCGACAGTTAATCTACCATTGCAACTTCGAAAAGGCTGCTGTCCGCAAGTACCACCTACTATTGCAAGCCTTAGATGGCCCAAAGCACTGCTTCCATAAAGCTTTTGATATTCTACATTTTCTAGCGACTCTGACTGTACAACAAAGTTGTCAGCTGCTATTCCTGCCCCGTCAGGCCCCCGACTTGCAATGCAAGAGAGCATAGGTCCGATGAGCGGTGCAACATTCTCATTCTTTTTGCTTAAAATACCTACTATTCCACACATTTTATTATAACCCAAATTCCACGAAGATAGTTTTGTATATCATATAGTCTATATGGCTGTATGTATTATTTAAGTATATTGATAGACATAAAGAAATATATCCATGTAGACATATAAATGGTATGTATGACTGATACAACGGTATCGACAAGAAAAACAACAATACGAGAGAATGAACAGCAGCGTAAAAAAGAAGATAATAATAAAGGTAGCAACAATAGCATAGAAGACGCTCCAAAGACTACTCTCAAAATTCCTCCTGACCTGATGCTTTGGTACAAACATCTAGCATTAGATAGGAATACAACCGTTACAGAATTAGTTGTAGAAGCTATGAGAGCATATCGTAAGACGCTAGAGAAACGATAACAGCAGCAAGCAACCAATTTAGCTGAGGAGGACGGGGGAAGACGTTGTTGGAAACAAAAATAGAAAGATATAATTTCTGCAGAGAGCAGACAGCTCATAATAAATATACAAACGAGGCCTTGCAATAGTGGAATCTGATCCAACACAGTTAACTCAGCTTGTCATCAATGGCATTAGCTTAAGTGTTACAACTCTTACATCTATAAGAGTATTAGATAAAGTAAAAGAAAATCTCTATAAAAAGAAGAATAAATTACGAAAGCTCTCGTCTCATACGGATAAAGCATTTAACGAACTTTCTAACATTTTAGATGATGCAACTATACATTACAAGGCTATAGATAATAGCCTAGGCAAATTGGAAGGCTTATCTCTTGATGATAATGATATGGCGATGAAAGAATCGAGGAGGGTTCTATCAGATATCATGGTAGGAAAATTGAAACGAAACCTTAAAGATGCTCGACTTAGATGTGGTGAGATATACAAAGTATGGGAAAAAGATAAGCCTTCCTTACACGACTGGTTTGCATTCCTCTATAAGAAAAGTTATTTACAAGAGTCTGCTACAAGAAATTGAGTCTACATTCTCATCTCTATTTAACTTAGATGGGCCTTATGTTAGGTCTATAAAAAATATTACTGGCTATGGAGAAAATAAACCAAGTATAATTTTGAAATTACTTGATTCAAACAATATTCTCAGTGCAAAAATTGAAGTAAAGAAAATTAAAGATGATCTTGCAGAGCCTCGACAGGAATTGAGTCGTGAACTGGCTAATCTGACAAAAAGGGGTTATGGAGCTATAAAAACAAAGTCTACTACTACTCTAATAAAGCCAAAAGTGTTCTATGAAACCATTTGGAAACTATTCGGCAGACTCTTTTCTAAATAATTTCTGAAAAGCGTATCATCCGTATCCTACATTTTTTGGTATAATAACGATAGCAACATAATCAGAATGTTTCTCCATGTTACCTCAACAAAGAGGTTGAAGTAACACCAGCAAAGCCAAGCAAACCATATTCGTTTTTTAGTAGCCAATGCAAACTACTTTTATTGCTAGATACAGCAAGTCAAATCTGGCGTAGAAAATGTAAGCTAATGAGTGGACACGTATTCATCAGTTGCAGATCTGGTATCTAATGTCTTCATTTATCAATAAGTATAGTATACTTAATCCATCAAATAATCTTTTTTAGGCACACTATATACAATATTTTGCTTATTTGTGATTCTATATTTCTCATAAGATTCATTTTTTGGATGTATAATTAATATTCGAAATCCTTAGGTAATAGGTCATTGTTCTTGTTCAATATGGCTCAAAATTGAGCGGAAATCATTTACTTATTTTTGGAATTATACTGCTCCACGTTTTTTCGCTACTGGTCTCTTGAGATCATCACTTTTATCCTCATCCTTTCTCATAATACCGTGTGTATCATGTTCCATTTTTGACAATCTATCTTGAATTTCCTTCAACTGTCGCTGCATTTCATCCTTCTCCTTTCTGTATACATCAGCCGTTATGCGCTGTTTGTCTAATGCTTCTTTGATATTTTTGTTCTCTTCGTAAAGTTCTTCTAATTCTTTATGCTGTTTGTCTAATTCATTATTAGCTCTTTTATTGTCTTCAAATATTCTTCTTTGTCCTTCTGCTAGCATAGCAAATTTTAGTTCATTTCTTGCATCGTTTATCCCATCCCTATAGCTAGGAAGAAAAACCCAATTCCCATCTGATAGTAGGCCTATAAATAAAAAAAGGAAATCCATCTTAATCCATACTTGGTTTCCATTAAGAAAATTCTTATAGCCAATTCTATAACTTTCAGGAAAATAGATTATTTGTCCATCATCTTTTTTTCTTCCAAAGTAGAAGTTAGATCCTTTGGAAATAGGGTCAATATCATATAACTTCGCTACCGCATTAGTATAATCAGGTAATGAATAGATATCACTACTACCTTTTTCCAATACTCATCACTCCATATCCAATACTAGTCAATAATAAGATTACTTTTCTTTAAAGCACCAACTGCACAAGCTAGATCAAACTCCACCCTAGGAAATGATACTTGATTCTTTGTTTTTGGTTGATCTTAAATACTGCAGCTTTTCAACTGGATTACTATTCTTCTACCGTTCCTTTCAAAGGATTAAGGAACAGCTTCGCTGTAGTGTGTCATGCCGTAAAATTAAATGATGTGAAGGAAATGCTTCTATCTTTACACCATTTATTATTATACTGTCTCTTGTATCAAATATGGTTGCATGTCCAAGCTAATTGAAGCCTTATACTTGAAGCTCTCGTAGTAGCAACGCAGAATAGATATTCCGCGTAGATAAACCACTAGAACGTCTTGAAAATAATTGAAATTGAGAAGGCTTGCAAAAATGGCAAATCTGTAAATCCATATATAATACAGTTTATTTATTTAATCTTCTATTGAAGACCAATCTCGATAGATTTGAATATATAAGTAATAACCCATGCAAATTCGCAGTCTTGATTGTCCTATCCTTTAGTTTAGTAGCAATAGCAATATCATCCGCTACGATGATTTCACCATCGATTAAATTTCTAAAGCTCGCGGTAGCACAAGTAGGAGGAAAGTTTACTGCAAGATTAACTGGTCAAGATGAAGTGCCCCCGACCAATAGTAAGGCTACTGGAGCTGCTGATTTTGTGATTTACGGCAATGGAAACGTCATGAACTATAATGTAAATGTTAGTAATATAGATAAAGTTACAATGGTAAATTTAAACCAAGGCAAGAAAGGTGAAAATGGTCCTGTTGTAGTTACTCTTATTCGTTTCAAGACGCTGACACCCACCGGTCCAATAAATGGACAGTTAGCACAGGGCAATATATCATCTATCGATCTCACAGGACCATTGAAAGGAATGCAAATATCGGATCTCGCTAGACTTATCGAAAATAACAATGCATACATAAATGTTGAAACAAAACTATATCCAGATGGAGAAACTAGGGGACAGATTTCTAGATAGTCTTCCTCGAATATCCACTATTTCCAAAATTATGATTTGTTACTCCACTAGCTGCTGATTGTTCAAGATTCATTCATTGGATAGCTGGTAGCACTAGAATTAGATGACTTTGAGGTAATGATCGATGTTTATCTAAGGATTCATTTCTTGGAATATCGTTTTGCTTTTTTATCATTATGTTGAATATCATTTTTCTTACCTGCTATACTTGTGTAAATTCCATCAACTATTTCTACGTCATCATCTTTAACTTCTGTTAGGAATGCCTGCTCTTCCAACTTTTGTATATCGCAATTCAGTAATCTTGACTATTTTATCAGCTTCCAGAGTTCTATTTTATAGACATCGATATCAAGATCTTGATAGTTTATGGAATATCCCTTATACCCATCTTCTTGGTATCCAGTTTTATAATATCTAATCAAACTACCAGACTCTTTGTTTAGCGATTTACTATTTTGTGCTGTGGTGTATAAGACTTGTAGTCGTCAGGATCTTTATTTAAGATAATAGGATATGGCAATAAAGAAGGATCAACTTTTGCTGCTTCAAGTTGTTCTATTATGTCCTTCCAACATGCCTGTTGCAACAGTATCTAGATACAAGTCTCTGTATCTAAATGGATAAAGAGAGTTTTTGATAAAGTTATGATGAAATACTTTATACATATCGATTATTTTCTTATCTTTCAGGTATGGAATCCACAATGTCAGTTTATCATAATCATAAAATATTATTAATGAAACGATGTATGCTGCAGTAACAAATGCTGTAGCTGCTCTGTATCCGTGGTTGCTGCTGCACCAAAAGAAAAATACTAGAAGTAGTATGTCCTATATAGGATCCTTAAAACATTTCCTCATCTGTCTATCTATTTTCCATAAGATAATGAATTTTCTATTTCCTTTCATGAATAGAATTTAGAGAATTCATAAATACAGTATACATTTATTACTTATGAACAAGTCTATAGCGCTCTGGCA
Organism: Thermoproteota archaeon; assembly: GCA_046724555.1. Taxonomy (GTDB): domain Archaea; phylum Thermoproteota; class Nitrososphaeria; order Nitrososphaerales; family Nitrososphaeraceae; genus JAFAQB01. The sequence goes on from JBKOWU010000296.1 coordinate 4,829, forward strand.
GTACCTTTTTTATTAATATTATGTTCTAGCGTTTCATAATAATATATTCCATTTTGGTCTATCTGCTAATCCTAAATAGATATCCTTTATGCTACTACGGAAATCTTCCAATTTTGTATTAAAGCCACCATAATCTTTAGTTGAATTAAATCTATTATTCAAGTCCATAATGATATTCTGCACGTAATGGGGCGGATAAAAGTCTTGAAGCATTATTTCAATGTCTTTAAGATTTCTTTCTATTTCCTGCTTTTGCAAAAATTCCTTGGCTGCATTATCCGCATATTGAAATAAATTATACATGTAAAGGATACGATTATTATTATTCACGTTACCTATAGAATTACCAACTTTCGCATTATTGCCTGATGTTACGACTTCTGTGGATTGTGCTGCCGCATATATTGAAGTGTTCCAGGCTGATGGGCGAGATTTTCCGTTAACGCACAGAGGATCGCCATATTCACTCTGATGAACAACAGTAGATCTGCCATTATTTTTTCTGTTCTTGTTTCTATATAACAAGGGATCCCCTGGCTGATACTTTCCTGATACCCTACCCACCAGATACTCAAGAAATCTTACAATCTCAGCTTTGCCGAAATGAATATTTTGATTATGCCTATTAGCATTATATTTTCTGGTGAAATCTTGTGCACATATTGAACACACATATAAGGGCTTTCTTATTAGATCTGAAATCATTCCTTTCTATATTATAAACACAGCTCAAATAAAAAAATCTTACAAGATTACCATCATTTCAAGCTACAGAGAGCGACGCAGAGTCGCTCTTTACTAGAGCATTTGCGCATTAGAATTGAATAGAAGATTCATCTTAAAGGCAGCTTTGTACCTCATGTTAATGGCATGTTAAAGATAATTTCTGATCATAAATACGTAGATGATCTCAATATCAAACAGTTTAGCCTTATTGATGATGGCTGCAATCTTCATGGGAACATTTGTCTAAATATGGACATCATGACATACATCAGAAAATAATGTTTATGGTCATATTAACCAAGATAAGAAGGGATTTTATTTATAATAGCATTCATAATGCTATGCTGTTGAAAAATGATATATGAAAAGCTAGCTCAATATGGTCCTTTCATATAGGATTCTAGTTAGATTTGCATTTATAATTCATGGCTTTACTAAGCTCTCGGATTGCCAAGCCGCGCGAAGCTTCTATAGCTGGTATTATTTCAGTAAGATTACTTACCGGTGATTTTGCAGCGATAACAGTTACTGGTAATGATGTGTAGAATATGGCTATATTTCTATACTGACTAGTATAACTCAATAGCTACTATCTCTACTGTAGTTTCCAACATTTTTCTTTTCCAACGTTGCTAACTTCTTTACTCCAATTACTATCAGCTTTTCCAGCCTTTATTCTATATGCCTCTCGTCTTTTTTAATAGAACCCTCGGTTACCAGATCCATTTTTCGATTGTGTTTGTAATACTATTAATGCCACTTACAATCTTTTGTGTACTATAAATGGAATTTCTGCATGATGACAGAACCTTTGCTTTCTTACTGAAGATGGGAACACCAGTATAGTCTTTGGCATTATCAGTGTAGTTGCGAATCTTATTTAGCTAGTAGTTGAGAAAGAAAAGGTAATTGTATCATTTAGCATACACGGCTGCAGCTGTTGCTACTGCTATTAAAGGTAAATGCATGCATGTTACACATTTTGAGTTATCGTATTCGCAATATCAAAAACATCAATTCTAGTCATCTCGAAATGGTGCTATGTTTATCCCTTCTTCTATCGTAAACAAGTATTACGGTTCCCCCAACGAGGGCAATAATTCCATTAACCATTAAAATAATACCAACCAATATCCCAAAAAAAGCTAACCCTACATCTATACCAACGCTCCTGAGAGATTCTCTGGCAGCAGTTTGATTGAAATTGAGAGCTTTTCTGATTATGTCTTTGGCAGAAATGTCTTTGGGCATGGATTCAGCCACGGAAGCAAGTGAATAAATAGATGGCAATATTATACCGGCGCTTATAACTAGAAGAATTCCTCCCGCTATTAATATGCTATAGCCGCGTCGCAATTTAGATATTTATTGTAACACACAACATGGTTATATGCAATTCGACTGCTTCCCTATGCAGAATTTTATGCAAGTGTTCCATTTCCATACTTTATTATTATTTTGCTTACCAGTCAAACTTGCTTACCGATAAAAGATTCAGTAAGATGATTATATAAAACGACTATAGTAATGTATCATTGACTATATCTTTAGAGTATATGTATATACACATCGTGTATGGCTGATCTACCTGTAGAAGTAAAGAGGTCATTGGCACAAGAGTTCTTTGACTTTCTTAAAACATTTGGAATTATTGGGTTAGCCATCGCATTTGTAATAGGCCAAGCAGCTTCTAAACTTGTTACTGCTTTTGTCAATGATATTATAAATCCATTTGTAGGACTATTCATACCAGCAGGAGATCTAAATGCCGTGTCGTTTACTATAGGCAAATCAAAATTCATGGTGGGTGATTTGATTTCAAATATAATTGACTTCGTAATAATTGCAATTATAGTATTTCTAGCTTACAAGCAGCTATCAAAATTCAAGCTAGTAGAAGACAAAACAAAGCCTGAATCAAATAAGTAGGAGCTGAGTAGTTATTAATTTCGTCACCTTTTGATAACAGTGGTGTCTTCTTTCTTCGTTGTGGTGAATGTAAGAAATATAGATCAAGTTAATTAAGCGCTAAGTATACTGATTGGAGTCAGTCAGTCAGTAGTCAATCATTGGAGCCTTTGATACTTGCAATTGGCGTACTATTTCTGTTTGACAAGCCCCCTGTTCAGCTTTAATTTTCGTGCTCAAAGTTTAATTTTTTGCGTCATAAATATTATGCGCTAATCCACATGATGTTGAATGTCATCGTACAAAAGAAGGATTAGATACAGAAAAATAAAGAAATACCATATATATAATCATGGTACTTATTATAGAATTGAGCATACATTAAGGAGGAAGATCTAAGGCGATTATCTGATCATAGTTTTGTTTCGAATGTTAAAAGATCTTGTATAGTACCCTATTACTTCTAGCTGTTATTTATCGGATATCAGACAGACCGATAGTTATGGAGAAGCATACACATAAGAGATTTATCGTGGTGTGTACTGAAGCCTTGCATCAAAAAGCAATCGACACTGGCACTCAGGTTTTGCCATTATTTTCACTTCCCTTCCAAGTTTTCATCTACCAGTTTTTTCGTGTTGGGATGATGTACTGGCATTCAAATGGGCGATGATCCTCTTTTGAAAGACCAATAGGAATAAAACAATGCCGATTGGGACTAGGAGAAGAAGCGATATAAAGAAAAATGGTTCATCTTGTTTGTAAATTGCTATTGGATTTCCTGTTAATATTCCTACCTGATAAACTGCTACAAGGGCAAGAACTGGTAATGTTAATGCCCACATCATCAAATTAAAATAACTGCCTACTAACTTTGCTGCCCTAGTGGTCAGCCTAAGTCCAAACAGAACCAACGCAATGCCGAGAAAAAATACAGAAAGTGCAACAAATGCAGCTTGGGTAGCGGTTCGACTAGCAGAAGTTGCAAATTGATTAAGTATTTTCATCTCAAGTGATGTCATGTTTTTGATTTCGGAAATACTCTGTCCCTGTTCGCGTAAAACAATCGCCATCTTGTCCGAAGTTAGTGTAGTATTCGATTGAGCATTTACATCAATACACAGAATGGATAAGCAGACAAAACAAATGAGACTTAAAGCTGATACACTCAGATACTTGACCATTTTTTCCCCACGCTACTTTCAAAATTTGAAGCTACAATTATTAAATATATTTCTTATAGATTCTCGCAAGATTAATTGCCTAAATACCGCCAATTGTTGACTGGATATAACAAATCGTAACACATAGCACAAGACATGGGTTATACTGATAATGATGGTGTGCCATTTCCAACTTTTCGATGTATAGATAATTTTGATTATCAGAATATATATATAATTATTTATTTATGGATAAAGGGAATTATTACGTGTAGCCTCTTCAAATGTGTTCCATTTTTATGTCCAATATGATACATACCTGGAATACTCAACTCTATCATTTTCCTGAGTTATACAAGAGAGGAATTCTTGTATGCACGCAAGCTTGCAGCTAACCGATAGATTGGATGTACTCTATAACGTTATTTTTCGATGAATGTAACACTTAAGACCAAATCTAAGACGATTAAGAGTCAAAGGAGCAGCGGAGAATTGCTATGGCAAAGGTTACATGCAATGATCAATTTTAAGATTTAAATGAACTGCCATATGATTCTTTGATTGGAATATCAGCAGCATTTCTGACAACTTTGAGTTTTCTTCCTCAAATCATCAAAGCACATCATACAAGAAGAATGAAGGATGTTTCGAGATATCTCATGATTCTTTTTGCTACAGGTTCTATTCTTTGGATAATTTATGGAGTACTTCATAATGATCCTGTGATTGTTGGTGCAAATGTTACTGCAGCTACATTCAACCTCATACTTCTTTACTATAGCTTTGCTTACGCTGTATCGACTTGAGAACTCATTTGTGTTGGTAAGATTTTGCTCCTTTGCCTTGCCCTGTTTGTGGAGCCTTCAACTTTATTTAACAAAAAAAAGAATGTTATCATAACATATTGTAATGAATTAATTAATTAATTGATTAATATAAGAGGACGATTTTATGCATTAACATCAACGCACGTATCTTTAGTTACATTCAGTACAGTTGCTGCTATTGTGTAGTGGTGGTAGTACTTGGTGCTAAGTATTCTTGTCGACCAGATATTCCTAAAGCCATCATCTCAATTCCGCTTATTAGAAATGCAACCGAAATAAAAATAGCAAATAGAACCAATCCAAACGAGATTGGATGTGCTATTACTAGAATAGATACTGCAATACTTATGACTCCCACACCTATAAGAAATGCCCTGGATGAACGTGATCTTTCACTTGAGACACCATGTATTATTCTAGATATACCGCTCAAAAGCAGGGCTACAGCAGCCAAAATAACGAGAAATGCTGACGTAAATATCGGAAATTGCATAAGTACGATAGAAAGAGATACTATTGCCAGACCAAGTACAATATTAGTTATACTAGATCTTCTAGAAGAGTGGCGCAATGCTATCCCAACAGCTACTCTCTCAATTCCAATAGCTAGCAAAATCAACGAAAGGATCAAAATAGTTACCAATATTGTAGGACCAATATACGCCAAAATAGCCACGGATAATACTATGCACAGTGCTCCCAAAACTATTTGAAGCATTCTAAGCCAAGGAGGATGAGACTTTAATGTTTGCAATCTGTTATTACATCCTTCTATCTTTTAGACGAGCTTAATAAGTTTAAAGATCTATTATTACTATTATTTGTGTGTATAACATCTAAATGACCTCCAAAAAAATTTGTCATATGATAAACCCAATTAAATGTACTAATTATAGAGCTAGCACTAGAGCATAGTCATTTCAAGTCACAACTTAACCCACGGATCATCATAATGGAGAAATGGCAAGTTGAAATGCATTATTGCGTTAAAGAAAAGAAAGAAAATTGTTATTTCATCTCATATTACATAACTTTTCACATCATTTCTTCGGTTGTTAAAGGCTTTGTCTTGGTAGCAAGGCGTCTCATTCTTATAGCTAGAAAAACACATCCAATTGACATTGCAAGCCCGACTGCATAAAGAATATTGTATGTCATTGGATCGGGATAGTTTTTCTCAACATTATTAACCGTAATTGGGATTGTAGCAATTGCTAGAATAACAGTTACCAAGACTGGACCTATTGAAGCTCCTACAATTCTCATCATGTTTGTAATGGAAGAGCCCATTCCAGTATATTCTCTAGGCGTAAATGAAGTTGTAGTGACAATTATTGTGTTTGGTGCAAGCCCTGCAGATATACCAAAAACAAATAGCGCAATATTAATACTTGCTGATGAGTAGTGGAAAAGTAAAAGTAACACATATGTAATAACAACAATCCCTATACCAGGTACCAAGAACTTTAAATTAGTCGGCTTTCCTTTTGCTATTCCGTTTGCAACAATCAATCCGAAAATTGGCCCAAAGATCATCCCTGCCAGTCCAAAAGCCAACTGTAGAAGCCCCGTATGAAGTGGGTCTAGTCCTAGCCCAGATGGCGGAGGCGCAGCTCCTAACATAGGTGTACCTGTGATAATAAAATATTCTAAAATACCAAACATCAACATCATGATGTTTCCACTAAGAATAAGTGGATGAAAAATCAACTTCAAGTTAACTAATGGGTCCTTTACCCTCTTTTCCACAATAAAGAAAATTATCATAGAAATAACTCCAATGACAAGAGGAACTGCAAACCGAGCCAAATCTGTGGTAATTGATGTACTGTATGTTATTGCTACGAGGAAACTAACTAACGTCACAGTCAGGATTGCAATACCAATAAAGTCTATCTGTTTATCCTGTCTCTTAGCCTTCTTAGGAATATCGCGTGGCTTTTCTCTGTTAATTCGATCATACTCGTCTATCTTCTTACTTTCATCTACATGAATGAACTTCCAGCTTGCAAATAAAATAACTACTGCAATAGGAGCAATTAGATAGAAATTACCCTGCCAGCCAATGTTTGCGGCTATAGGAGGTCCCATCACCGCTCCTATTGACATGCCGCCCATATAGCAAGCAAGGTATATACTCATGGCAACTGGGAATTTGGATGCTGGGACATTGTCCCTTATTAACTTGGTTGAAATTGGGGTGGTAGCCACTGCTATTCCCTGAAGTACTCTCAGGGCAATAAGAATGGAGAAGTTGGGAGCAAATGGTATCAGGATAGTTCCAACTGTAAAACATATCATCATTATCATTTGCATTCTTTTGGCTCCAAAAAGATCCGCTAACCTTCCCATTATCACAGTCATGACGGCGCCACAAACCATGTATGCTGTCAGCACCCAGGAGGCAACTTCTGAAGAGACGTCAAAATCTGCCTCAATACTCGGAAGAGCTGGTGACATGCTGGTATTAAGATAGAGAAATATTATTACAGAACCGCATAATACTAGAATAGTTTTCCAAGCACTAAATGATATTTGTTGTTGCGGCGCCATCGAAGACAAGTTACGTAAAGTTCATAATGTACATGTATTTATAATTATACTAGAATTGTTCGAACGTCAAAATGGTCAAAATACTAGATGTCGCTGTAATTGGTACATGCTCAATAGAGCAGCAGAAGAAGTTTAGAATCTCAACAACAAGAACAACTTGAGCTTAAACCAATTAATCAGGCTTGAGCTATAAAATACATTGTAGTATCAAAACAACCACCATATGCATGGAAATGCTCATATATTAAGCGGCATCTACTATTATTTTAATGAATGTTAATACGAAGTATGTATTAGCTGCTCTTATAGGAGCATTAGCTCTTGAATGTATAATTCCAAGCACAATCGGTATTGCGGCATATGCACAACAGCCACAAACGCAAAGCACCCAAGGAAATTTCGTTGCTAATCTGTCAGGCAATGGTGTCTTCCCTCCTACAAATACAAATGCCTCAGGTCAGGCCTCTTTTAACGTAACAAGCCAAGGATCCAAGATGGCTTATCTTGTAAATGCCCATAACTTAAATGGAGTTACATCTGTATCTTTAGAATATACTCAAGGCGGTCGAACTCGTGATATAGTTTTGCTGTATGATGCAGTCAAGTCTGGTCCGACGGGTAAAATAGATGGCATATTAACTCAAGGAACGATTGATGATTCTAAGTTTCTAAGTGACTTCAAAGGAAAACATATATCCGATTTGACAAAGGCTATGATCGACGGAAATGTAGTTCTCAGAATACGCACAATCGGCCTTCCACAAGGTGAGATTGGAGGAAAATTAACTGCCAATATAAGTTGAGTTTTGGAGATCAGATCAAACCCTTCTCTTTTTCTTGTTTTTGTTTTATGTTTGTTTGCTTACTTGTTAAAAGGTAATTATTATTACTATGACACAATATTACTATGATCAGTTAAAAAATGGCAAGATAAAAAAACGTCTTTTATTCATGATACACTTACCTTTCCCACCATCGTAGGATGCAGCTGACAAAAGTAAGGATACTGTCCTTTTTCTGTAAATATATGGGAAAAGGTTTTGCCCCTTGTAGTCAAGGCAGTAGGTCCGGATAATCCTGAATCAAACAGTTTTCCAGTTTCTCCACCATAAAAAGGTCGATATGTTATCGTATGCAATATGGTATCATCATTTACCCACGTTACATTATCTCCAGACTTTATATTAACAGGATTAGGTGAGAATCCTTTTTCTGCTAGTGTGGAAGCACCGGGCACAATGGACACTTCTATATCTGACTGAGCATGGGCATTGTTAATAATTAAAAAGTCATGGCTATCCCCAATTTTAATTGAAGATATGTTATTTATTGTCGCGATAGCTATCAAAGTAACTGTCACTAAAATCATAAGTAATTGAAACATGTTTTTGTGATCCCCCATTGTTGGATTATCCTGCATATTGCTTTATTATATTTGATTTGTTGTTTTTTTCTACATTTAATACGCAGCAAAAATACGAGTATGACAATTTATTTATCTCTTTCTGCTATATTACGATTCATTTATTTCTTGATTTCAAGTAGGTCAGTCAAAGCATACAATCTTAAGCACTTATCATTTAATTATAAAATCTCATTAGTATAATACTAACTATCATCGCCAATTACAAAAAATAAAAGAGTGATTATGGAAGCAGTGGAGGAAGATGTGGAAATCCTGGGATCCGTGGCAATTCTGGTATTGATCCTAATCCAGGAGATTGTTCCTGTTGTTGGTCTTGCTGTGTTTGTGAAATTGTATTTGGTCTAGCTTGTAAAGTAGCTGTTAGATCCATTGTCTGTCCATTTCTATTTACTGTAAGCTTGATATTATCTCCCACATTCTTTTGCGATTCAACATAATTTATTAAATTGTCTATTTGGCTTACAGGATGTCCATCTACAGCAGTTATTATATCACCTATTTGTGATGGAGAGGTAACTCTACCGCTATTATCATCATCGCCACCACTATTATCATTAAAGTTAACATTGTTTTGAGTAGTTAGCCCTTTAAGACCAGCCGTATCAGCAGGACTACCAGGCTGAACAGAAGCTACTAGTACCCCTTTATAATTTGCAGGCAAACTCATAGCCCTTATTAAATCAGGAGTTATTTTCCCACCTGAGATTCCAATCCAAGGATGAGCATAACTACCATTTTTTATAAGTAATGGTACTTCTTTAGCAATCGCGTTTGATGGAATTGCAAATCCTACACCAGAGTATACACCAGTACTAGAAAATATTGCTGTATTCATTGCTATAACTTCGCCTCTTGAGTTAAGCAGAGGACCACCAGAATTTCCTGGGTTAATTGGTGCATCTGTTTGAATCATATCTGGTATAGAAAATCCAGTATCCGTATTTGGAAGCAATCTTCCTTTTGCACTCACTATACCTGTTGTTATAGTACCACTAAGGCCAAATGGATTGCCAATAGCTATTACTTGCTCTCCAGGTCTAACAGCAGCAGAATTTGCAAGAGGAAGTGGTTTAACTTTCTCTTGTGAAAAATCAGATGTGATTTGCAGTATTGCTATATCCGCATTAGGGTCCTTTCCCACAACATTCGCAGAATACGTATTTCCATCTGTAAAGGTGACATCTGCTCTAGTCGCACCATCTATAACATGGTAATTGGTAACAATATGACCCTGACTATCATATACAAATCCAGAACCTAATGCGGTGCCTCTTCTTGTTTGAGGACCACCATTTAATATTATCATCGCATTAGGATTGGATTTGGTACTTGTTATTTGAACTACAGAGTTTTCTACTTTCTGGAAGACATCTGGCAGTGAAGAAGATGAAGACGAGGAGGAAGACGGTGGAGCAGAAGTAGGAGAAGCTGGAGACGAGGATTGTACTGATGGCAGGTTCAAATTGTTTGATGTCTGTGATTGTGCCGCTGCTAACTCTGCAGCACCATGCAACGATGAAGGCGATTTTTGTAATAATTGGATAAATTGTGCTTGTATGGCGTTACCAGAAATCAAAGAGAGAGAAAGTACCGCCGCTGCTACAATGGAACTAAATACTAACAATATGTGTATTGATTTCAACTTAATGTTGGTTATGTGGCCATTAATATATAAATGTAGTGACATAAATGTTGCTGTATTTCGATGTTTGTGTCATTATGATAGATGGTCGAATAGATAGTTTAGACGTTGGTAGTTGAAACATTTCCGATAAACAATTCTGCAAAACAAAGGAAAATTTTGGCCATTAGGAGATAAGTCGAATTATTGCGGAGGTTAATACCATACTGTGTGGGATTATGTAATAAAATGGAGCTGGATATTATTATTATAATCTCCTCTGAACAGAATATTATTCCTATGCGCATTAAATGGCATTATTTTGCCAAACTCTCCCGAACTACTGCTGGGCTATTTATTACAACATTTGTTTTAGCTATAATCAATTCTCCGTTCTTTTCAGCAGTCAGTATTTCAGCTGCAGACTTCAATATTCTTGGATTAGTATTGGCGTTCCACTTTACAAAGTTTACTTGATTTAATGGACTATAGCCATTTTCCCCAGGCAATGCACTTGCAACACCCAGTTGAAATCCCATAGGCGATTCAGTTGTCTTTATACCATTAACGAAAACATAGCCTTGTTGACGAGCAGACTCTGGAGTCAACGCTAAATTTGGAGCGTAATTTACCTTAAAACCAGTATTATTTGTTATAGACAAAGCTATTTGGTTATCAGATGCATCAGTTGCAATAAAGTATGCTATTTTTCCATCTACATATCCTCTTGAGAGCTGGATGGATATTGAGTTTGGGGAAGCAGTGTTATTGTTAGATGGCAGGGTCGATGTTATAGCAGAAGAAGAAGAAGCGTTGGTGTTGTTATTACTATTGCTATTATTACTTATTGCTTGTACTTGGGATTTAGCTGGATGTGGCATTTGCTGTGCTGCTAGCATAGAGATCGTTATTATAAATGCTAAAGATAAAATACTGCGTATTTTAGGAACCTTCAATAGACTTTTCATATTGCAGGTAACATATCAGATGATTATTATAAAAGAACTTCTATTCTAGGATATTCATATTCATAGTAGGGAAGGAAAGGTAAGTATATCGTGAATAACATTTTTTATCTTGCATTTTTCAACTGATCATATGATCATAGTAATATTGTGTCGTTCCAAATACATCCACACAAGCCCCTTTAACCCTTTAACAAAAGATTACAGTATATTTAAGTTAGGTAAGATAATTTGACGATACTATGTTGCAAGGGAAAACAAAGTTGAGCCAATACTTTGGCTATTTGGGACCCAAGTATCCCTTTAAGAAATATGCCTGCCTATCTACTATAGCTGAATTCTATATTTTATATGTCATCTAATAGTCCCTCAAATAGTCTTGTATTTATAACAAAAATTATTCATTAGTAGTTAAATAAGCCATCCTCTCAAAATCTATTGACTGCTTGATTTATTGCGTATAAAAGTGAAAGAATTCTACGCTTGGCTACTGAGAGCAAACGTCCTAGGGTCCAGTAAGTTAAATTCCTCAAGAATGCGATCTATTGTTTCTGTTGATATATCACGCAAGTCTATTTCGCCTTTTCTTAGTTTGTCCAAATTATTTATTGCCTGTTTAAATCGGTCTATACTCATTACTAATCCATAATAGTCTCTTACTCTTTCTAGTGTGGTCTCATAATGGTGTTTATTTCCTGACGCCGTGGCATCGGATATCAATGCAACATCATATCCTATGTTAAATCCATCTCGTAATGATGTCTCTACGCAAATTGAAGTATCAATTCCGGTAAAAAATAGCAAGTTAATGCCTTCGCTTTGAAGCCAGACTCGAAACTCTGTATCCTGGAAAGCAGAATCTCTTCGCTTGATAACTACTGGATCATTTTCCATAGGCTTTAGTTCATCAATTGTAAGCCCATCCCATGTACCCCTGATACAAATCGGAAACTTGAGTCGCTCTTGTCTTGATTTTGGTAGAAAATTATGGATCTTTGTCAGAACGTCAATTCCACTAGCCTCTTTAACTGCTTCAGTATAAAAGATAGGAATCTCTTTACTCCTACAAAATTCGATTAATTCTTTAAGCCTTGGTATTATCTCTCTGTAATTAGAGGTGTTCATTCCTAATTTATCATATGAACCACCCTTGCTTACAAAACCGTTCTGCATATCTACTACAATTAGAGCTGGTACGACCTTACGGCCTGATGGGAAAGTAACTTGAAACATCTCTTTAGAATTCTACAATACCAGAAAATATAAGTTTTATATTCAGCTGAAGTCCGCTTACATTCAATGTGATTGTTCTGCCTTTGATCTCGAACGAGAATTAAGCTTCGTTGACATTATATAATAAGAAATCGTCCTTCAATCCATCAAATAAGAAATTGTAGACAATCCAATCAATCGTTATAATGTAGGCAAATACACTCAAGGATTAAAGAACAACATGATAACCCAGGAAAAGATAAGTCAAATGTCCCTAAGATTGAAGAGACATAATTCTTGTTCCATAATCATAAAGAGGTTATCAATACCGTCTTTTCGGTAGAAGCAGCAGTCTTAAGTAGTTCTAAAGTCTTCTTGCTTAAACTCTCTAATCTAGTTTGATCACTTGCGCGTCCAATATGTGTTTGTTTCATAATGTGTTATATGTTTTGAATTTAAAGACAATCTACTGATCTCTTTTTCTTCTTTGGTGTTAGTATCATACTCAATCCAAATTATATTAAAAAATCCGTCATTGCTAACTACTATCTTTATTGCATCTTCATAATGATTAGCATTCAGATTTTCTAGTATGTCGTTGTTTAGTTCCCATGACCCACTCAGGTAATCATATCTTTGTACATCGTGTTCATTGTATAAATTAAACCAGATATGTAACTTGTGGTTACACTTGCTTTGTAGCTCTTCAATCTGTTTGGTACTTAAAGTCTTAGCGTTATGAATTGCTATGAACGTTTCATCCTTTTCTCTCTTTGCATAGGGATTTTTCTTAGCGCGTTGTTTAAATTGATGTTCTGATTCAAGGCTTAAGTCTATATATATAGATATGTCAGTGACCAGAGTGTTTTTTGCTGTGGAAGTATCAAGAAAAATCTTGCCAAATTCGGGTCTGGCTTTAGGTTCTTGTTGTTGTAGATTAGTCATTATATCTCATCATCTATTATAATACGAACCAGCTTAGCTTCGAACCTTTCAATTTCATTATGAAATTCTCTTGGAATCCGGATAACCATATTCACTTTACCTTTTTATCTTCATCATCTTACTGATTCGCCCTATAAACCTAAATTTTGATATATTGAGCTTTTCTAGATCTATATAATAATGCAACAAAAACAGGGTTCAAACCCAACGCGTGACATACGTTTGCAGTCTTGATATTTTTTAAATCGAAAATAAGGAGGTTAAGGAGTCACTGTTACAGGTTCAGACATTGTTGCGTCACCTTTTCCTATGCCAGATAACGCCTTTTTTATGTGATCCCAAAAATGTTTCTCAAATGCATGTGCTCTATAAGCTGATACTGCAGCCGCAGGAATTGCAGCTACTCCAACAGTCAGAACACCTGCTATAGCTGTTGGAACGATTATATCTTTACCCCAAGCGCCTGTCCGTAAAATTAAATCATAATTATTCTCTGTGCCGCTTATCATTACCTCAACATCTCGTACATTTCCAATGATAACACTACTTTTTGTACCTTTATGTGCTTTTAAATCCCAGAAATTTTCTTCCTTCTCTTCGTGGATTATGTCGAGTTTGAGATCTTTAAGATATTTCTTGATTTCATCATATAGTTGTTGAACCTCTATGTTTTGTAGAGTTACATGTTCTTGTCTCATTACTTCTTTACGAAAGAGGATTTATTTAAACAGATGGATTACAATGCCATACTCAAGTTCACTGCATTAGATTTTGAAGCAGAAGCATTTGAGAAAGCTAAAGCGTCAGCACAAAATGAAATTGATGAATGTGACTTACTGATCAAGCGCTATAAAGACAAAGCGGATGAATTAGCATAGCATGCCTAAAAGCATCAAACAAGTCGTCAGGCGATGTGGCTTGTTTATCTAATGTCTCATAACTTATAACATTGCTATAATATTAACGACTCTCCTTGTCTTTATGTGTGTCTTTGATCATTTTG
>JBKOWU010000143.1:0-3430 GCA_046724555.1 Thermoproteota archaeon
TGTAGTATTACAACGTTATAAAAATGCCTTTACTTCAAACCCAATAGCTTTGCTCACTCCTCCTACACTTGGTCAGGGCATGTATGTAGTTCCATATTCAGATTTAATGGCATCAAAATATGAATCAAATATAATAGGACCGTCTTTTCCGGTAATTGCAAATATGTTATTCTGGATATGGTTTATCAATTTTAATGTAGGCATATTCAATGCGCTCCCAATTAGTTTTCTTGATGGGGGCTCATGGTATAGTTCACTGATTGAAAGTAAGACGAAGTCGAAAACGACTGTGGTTAAAAATGCAGCTCTATTGTTATCACTTGTAATGATCGTAATAGTAATTATGTCAATTACATTGCCTTACTTCATCAGATAACAAACGTATATTGCACAATATTCACTTCCTCTTGTTTTATTGATTTTAATAGTATCTTGAGGAGTTTGCTAATTTTGCATTAATGAATTCCATTTGTTTATATACATATATAGACACTATCTCCTCATTTTTAAAATCTAAGATATCATATATTATATTGTGCGGATAGATGGATTTGCTAAAAGATTAAGCGTGTTTTTATTTACAGTACACGCAAAATCTCATAAAAATATATTAATGGATAAGTGTAAATATACTATGGCTTACTACCGGTTTGATAGATAGATATAAGATGTTTTTGCCTCTGATAAGACTTGCTTTGCTGCAAAGTACAGGGTAAAAAATCACCGGACCAGCTGGACAAGAACATATATGGAAGAGAACGAAGGCTTGAAAAATGAATTTAAAAAGAGTAATAATAGTAGCAGTAGCAAAAATAATCGCAGTAGGTCTCTTAATAATGAGACTAGTAGTCATGAAATAGAAAAATCTACAACAGATTCACCAAATAAACATATAGAAATAGAAAAAGATGATTATTTAATAGCGAGATTAAAGACAGATAATGAAAGCAGCATTGCAAAAATTATCTTGCAATCTATACCACAGGAATCTTGTGTTACTTCAGCAAAATTTGAGGGTCCCAATATCGCACTATACACCAAGAATCCAAAATTTTCGCTCACGGAACTAACTTATCATTTGTCCTCTCTCTCTAAAACCCTTAGAAAGCGGTTCGTTATTCGTACCGATCCTTCTATACGGCTGCCAGAGGACAAAACAAGATCAGTAGTTGTTAAATTGCTTCCCAAGGACATAGTAGTTTCTGCAGTATTTTGTGACGATGCTACAGGAGAAGTGATCTTAGAAGTTAATCATCCTGAAATAATAGATTCCAACATGGTAATTCAAATTGCCCATTCTACTGGATGGATTGCCCATACTAGGCGTTCTCCACATATTCCGTCTAACAGTATAAGTACTATTCATTCTACATTGAAAAACTCTGGCAAAGAAAGAATATCATTTCTCCAAGAACTTGGAAATAGAATTTTTCGACCTCCTCTTATCATAGCTGATAAAGTTCCAAATGGAAGTTCAGAGAGAAATGTACATAATCAACAGAGAACAAGGGATGTAGAGTCTAGTTCAACAACGCAGCGTTCGTGGTCAATAAACAGAGAAGAAGTTATGCTATTCTGTCTTGGAGGAGTGAAACAGGTTGGAAGATCTTGTTTCATTGTAGCAACTCCCGAGAGCAAAGTAATGTTAGATTGTGGAATCAATCCTGGCGAAAGTCTAGGATTAAATGCATATCCTCGTTTAGATTGGTTCAGCTTTAATTTAGATGAGCTTGATGCAGTGATTATAAGTCATTCGCACATTGATCATCAAGGCTTTTTACCCACCCTCTTTAAGTATGGATATAATGGACCAATTTATTGTACTGAGCCATCTTTGCCGCTAATGACTCTTCTTCAGATGGATTCAGTAAAGATAGCAAAGAGTAATGGAAGCTATTTACCTTACGAAATTAGGGACATCAACGAAGTTATTAAACACTGCATTACATTGCCTTATGGTAAGCCAACGGATATCTCACCGGATATCACTATTACATTGAACAATGCTGGTCACATTATGGGAAGTGCAACAGTTCACCTTAACATTTCTGGTGCACATAATATCCTGTATTCCGGTGATTACAAATACGCAAAAACCCAGCTTTTAGACAGTGCATCCTCAATATACCCAAGAGTTGAAACACTAATTACCGAGAGCACTTATGGCAATAGCAAGGATATTATGCCAGATCAATCTGTCGTTTATCGAACTTTTACAGATAGCATCAACAGAACATTGACAGAAGGTGGCAAGGTGCTAATCCCTCTTCCTGCAGTGGGAAGAGCACAAGAAATCATGCTTGTTATAGACAAGGAAATGAGAGAAGGACGTCTTATTGAATCTCCTATTTACATTGAAGGAATGATTTCAGAAGCAAGTGCTATACATATGTCATACGCACATTACCTCGGCTCTGATGTAAGAAAATCTGTTTCACAAGGAATTAATCCATTTCAATCAGAATACTTTACGGTAGTTAATGGTTATGGCAAGAGAGGCGAAGTTTTCAATGATGAAAATCCGTCAATCATAATGGCGACGTCGGGTATGTTAGAAGGTGGTCCTTCAGTAGAATATTTTAAAGAGATAGCGCCATCTCCAAAAAATAAGATCATGTTTGTATCATATCAAATTAATGGAACTTTAGGTAGACGTGTGCTGGATGGTGTAATGACTGAGGTTAGCATGATGGACAAAAGCGGCAAGGTCAAGGTGATTCCGGTGAGATGCCAAACCCAAAAGATCGATGGTTTTAGTGGGCATAGCGACTTTAATCAAATATTAAACTTTGTGTCAAGAGTAAGACCAAAACGAGTGATTGTAAATCATGGGGAAAAATCTAAATCAGACAATGTAGCAAGTGCTATATACTCGAGGCTAAAAATAAGATCAAGTGTACCAGACAATAGGGAAATTATTAGGTTGAGGTAATAATGCACTATATAAATATTATTAGTACGCTACGCTAGGTATATCATAATTACATGCCTAGACGTTCAAATAAATCGATAGCTGAAATAGTACGATAAGCTAGTTCAAAATCTATTCCCACAGAAGAAAAATCACTTTCTGATTATTTGTGGATATGTTTTATTACACTATATTACACCAGATTATTTAGATTCAATATCAACCGACACGAAAAATTAGCCCAGCAAGTTATGATGTAACCAATTCTTGTTTCCGTTCAAATTCTAACCTTAGCTGCATTCCGCAACACGGACAGAAAAAATAATTATTCATAGAAGATAGCTAAAAAATAGTTAGCTAGTTATATCGATTTTATGACATTTATTTTAGTCTTGGTAAACTGGCTATATATCATAACCTGCAAAAAATGTGGTTATATATCTAGTGAAAAACTACCTGAACTAAAAGCAAAACAGATGGTACGTTCGCATTTAGATGGTCCTGAGAATTGTACTAGAG
>JBKOWU010000230.1:0-8037 GCA_046724555.1 Thermoproteota archaeon
TAAATAAATGAGTGTTAGCGAGAAGTCAAGGAAAGCAATGGAAAGCCTTGGCTTGACAGGGTATGAAATTAAGGTCTACCTGTCGCTTTTAGAAATGGGATCCATGACTGCATCTGATATAAGCAAGAAATCGGGAGTTCCATATTCCAAGATTTATGAAGTTCTAAATAGCTTAGAGGATAAAGGCTGGCTAGAATCAAGTAGCTCTAGACCACAGAAATTCTTTCCCAAATCACCATTGACTGCACTTGAAGCTATGCGGATGCGGATAGAAAATGGAATCAAAGATAATGAAACCTTGATTCTAGGTGAGTTGATGCCGATATATGAGAAAAGCGGCACTAAGGAGCGACCAGAGATCTGGGTAGCACGAGGAATTTATAACATTGCAGCCAAAGTAAACGAGATTATACAGATGTGTCAAAAAGAGTTACTCATAGCTTTGCCCCAAGTTACCGAAGAGTTGGCAAAACCAGTACAACCAATGCTTAGAATGTTGTATGAGAAGGGTGTAAAGATTACTGTTCTTGCCTCTGAAGGAACCAATCCAGAAACTGTACGCGCCTTATCTAGAATTGCGCAAGTTAGGCTAAAGAATAACATGTTTGGAGGAGGAGTAATTGGAGACACAAGACAAGTCATGATTTTACTAGGCGAAGGAAGAATGGAGAAAGGTAGCTATGAGCCAATTGCGATTTGGGCGGACCATAGTGGACTCGCCAGCTTCGCAAAGGATTATTTTCATTATTTATGGCAGGACGCAAATGAAAAACAAAAAAACGACAAGACTATCAGAGCCAATTAAGTATGTGTGCCTTACACAAGGGTAGTGTATTTAATCACATCAGGACTAATCACCGGTATCTGGTGACATCTCTGTTTTTATGTTCGAACATTTTATAATTGAGTAGGACAAACAATGACGAAACTAGCCCTGCTGACTTATCAATGAAGTAGATCTTGAGTTAGGAGTTTGTCCAAATCCACTAATCTAGAACACTCAAAAGGTCACAAAATTGATAAATGGCTGAATAGCTTCCATAAATATATTGGTTAACATACAAACTGCTGCTTCGTTAGAAAATTTTAGGAAGTTCATAATTGTAAGTACTTGCAGGTCTTTTATCCCTGACAGTTATCTTAGAGACTATGAGGTTTTCCCAGAACGTGAGGAAGGCCCGGGTGCAATCTATATTGAAGCGGTGGACAAGGTAACCTTGAAGAAAATCCGCGAAATGACGTTTGTCAATGCCAAGGAAATACTTGGAATAATATATTCTTCAAAGAGCGGTAACACGCAGCTTAAATGGAGGCAGATTAGAAAAAAATCAGGTAGGGTACAGGGATTTGCATCAGCCAATGCACTGGTAAACCTAGTAGAATCAGGCGTATTAACTCAGGAATGGGTAGACAGTTATCTGAAATCAGTGCATCATAAAGAAGACAATAATTCTTCTTCTTCTTCTTTGGCAAATGAAAAAATGATATAGAAAACTAGAAAACTAAAACATCGCCAAATAATATATCATGATCAGTAAAGAACTAAAAGGCAGTTCGGGCAAAGCTATGATTGCCATCCCAGATGACGCAGATGACCTTCTCAGCCTGCGACGAATAATAGAGCCCGGAGATCATGTGACAGCTGACACTACGAGAGTTATAAAGCAGGTTAAAGAGTATGCTAGGCCTGACAAAGGAAATCGCGTCAGTGTCCGTCTTTCCATAAATGTGGAGAATATAAGTCTAGACGATGTTGTCAACAGAGTGCGCTTAAGTGGTACTATTACAAACTCAAACAATGAGCTAGTCCCGAGGGGAACGCATCATTCCCTAACGGTGCAGCTAGGAGACATGATAGTGATTGACAAACATAGGAAATGGAAAGATACTGAAATCGGTATTGTAAAAAAATCGACAAACAATGCGAGTTTCGTCCTAGTAGCAGTAGATACTCAGGAAGCGGCGGTCGCAACCGTACTTGGCACACACTTAGACGTTATACCAAATATCTATTCAGGACAAAGCGGCAAGAGGTATGAGCAATCAGTAAAAAACAATACAAGCATAGATGTATTTTTTGGAGAGATAGTGAAAACTATTTTCGGTATATCTAGAAGGACAGTGGAGAACAACGACCAAGATGAAAGAAGGATGATTATATTTGGACCAGGGGAGACTAAACGGAGGTTGTACAATTCACTTGTCACAAAATATCAGTTTAAGAGAGAACTAGTTTCGGTAGTTGATGGTGTAGATGTTGCCGGAGAAGACGGAATTTTTGTCTTTCTTCGCTCTCCTGCTATGAAAGAATCAATGTATTCTAGTAAACTCGCGACAGTCTCTTCGATTTTGGATGAGGTAATGCGTCTAGTTCACAAAGGCGAAATCAAATATTCCATGGGTATGGAAGAGGTCTCTAATGCCGCGTCAAACAATGCTATAGAATGCTTAGTATTCTCAGACTCGATCTTCAAGAGCGTTGAGGAAAACAGTGTGATAAAGCTGTTAAATTCAGCAGAGGCGCATGGCGCAAAAATCTTTGCTGTAGATTCGTCGACAGATATTGGCTTGAGGGTTTCTTCGCTGGGTGGAATCGTCGCATTGCTCCGGTATGCTATCCATTTGCGTTCAACTGGATGAACAACAGGATTCCAGCTTTCTTACTTGTGAAATCTTGCGGCCGCCGGCGTCGTGGTAACTTGTACTAGCCATGATAGGTAATCTCTAGAAACATCATCCAGCTTTAGCTCTAATATTTCTGGCACATCGTAAGGATGAAGTCTCCTAATTTCATCTTTTAAACTACTTGCGCGCACTTTTGTAGTTTTAAAAAAAACTATGAACTCCTCTTGGTCTTCCAATTTATTATTCCAATAGTAGATGGATCTAACCTTTGTTACACTTATGCAAGCACATAGTTTTTTTGCAACTATCAAGTTGTTTGATATCTCTGCTATTGACTCCTCGTTGGGGTAGGTTGAGATAATCAGAACACCTGATTGCTTTTTTTTGTTTATCATATGATGCCTGCCCATTATATATATGAATTTTATTAATAACAATTCTTTCATAGTTAACTGTTCATGTTCATGGGAGACTTTGAGAATCATGATTACAATTTATGAATTTAATTATTGTAAAGTTCTGACCGAGTGTTCTTTCTTGTTCGCTATTTACCTACCATTTTCTCTCTGCCATATGTCGCATGTAGTAGTAAAGGTATTGTTGAGCGTAACCTGCATATTCTCCGAAGTACCTTCTCATCACCTCAGAAAGGATTTCATACTTGTACCGATAAACCAATTTTTCATCCATTTTAGGCATTTGCTGTTCCCTGTACTTTCTTTGTTCTTTATTCCCTGTTAGGAGCGATTGATAGTATAAACAAATCGCACGGGTGATCCATATATCTATAGGGAAAGCTTCAGTTTTTTCCAGAGAGAATAATAGTATGCAATCAGCAATCTTGTTGCCTATACCATATATTTTCATTAGTTGTTCTTTTGAGGCATTATATTTTGCACGTTTTAAATCCTTGAGGTCTATGTTGTTAGAAACAATATTTTCTACTACTGCTCTGATTGCCTTGACTCTATACCCCACACCACAGGAAAGTAATTCGTTGTTAGTCACTTTATTCAATCGATTCGCAGTAGGGAATGTAAAGAATTCTCTTCCATCAACACTTACTCTGTTTCCGAATTTTCTGCAAACATTGCCGAGCATTCTTCGAATCATGCTTATATTTGTGTTGCTTGCACAAGCAAAGGAAATCATACACTGCTGAGGCTCCTGTCTCGTGACTCGTAGCCCTCGATACAGTTTCATTGCTTTTGATACGATGAGATCTTTGGAAAGACTTGACAGGATTGTTGCAATGTCATCATCAAGCCTGAAAACGTGTCGTTCCCATTTATTAAACTCCGGGAAAGAAAAGAATTGAATATTTCCAATTCCATCTGTTGCATTTTTATCTTGTTCCAAAATGGAAAACTTCAAAACATGATCACCGTAAATACCATACCATGAATTGTCTATCTTTTGCCAAAGAAACATTTGGCCGCTATTTACACTGATCTCCGGATCAACAAAACAAGAAGATAACGGTAAATTGGGCAAAGCCTCTACGTCAATAGTCTATAAAGCATTATTATTATTGTTTTTTATTCAAGGTTTCTTATCTTTAGCAGTGTCTTTGCTCTCAAATTATATTCTTTTAACAGTTACAGCAACAATTGGTGTTTGAATTCATGCAAATGGTGTTTCATGACACTTGATAAAAATGACTGCGGCTTGTAAAGAGCTAATTAATCGTATAAATGGATATGAGCTGTTTTTTTATATTTCAATAATATCTCCTACATTAGGGGCAGTTGCATCATATCCGTATTTTTCCTTAATCTCGTCTGCAAACTTGATACATGACATCTCATCCCCATGAATTGTAAGTACCTTTGGGTTCCCTTTCACCCGATCAAGGATTTCAAATAATTCGCTTCTGCTGTTATGTCCGGAAAACTCAAATCGCTTTATGTCTGCGGAGCATTTAATAACTTTGCCGTCGAAAGTTGCGACCCTCCGTTCAAGCAATTCCCTGCCAGGCGTACGTTCGCCCTGAAAAGAGACCAAAGCTATGCCATTTTTCTTATTCTTTGCTAATTCCTGAATATAGAATACCGCGGAACCCCCAACTAGCATTCCTGCAGGAGAAATTATCGCACAAGGCTCTTTAACAATTTTCTTTCTTCTGCTCCATCCTGTGATCCACTCAGCTTCTCCTATAGATCGCTTGAACATATCCGCATCTCGCAAGAACGTTGGATGCCTCAACATTATTTCGTTTGCCTTAAGGGCCATTCCATCCATCGCTACTTTGTGAGGAAAGTTGTTCGTCTTTAGAACACATGCAATTTCTTGTGCTCGCTCGACAGAAAATGCAGGAATGAATAGTGTTCCACCTCTTTCAACTACATCGCGAGCGTATTCGAGCAGTTCTCTCTCAGATTGCTCTCTTGGCATCTGTTCGGTTTGTGAATAAGTACTTTCTATTATCATCAGATCCAGTGCTTCAAAATCTAAATCAGCCGGCCTAAGAAGCTTTGATCCCCTTGTATTGATATCGCCAGTGTAGAACACGTGCTTTTTGGCATGTTCCAGAAAAACAGTCGCACCGCCCAAGATGTGTCCTGACTCATGTAGGTTAAATGTGACGTCTTTTATCCTATAGGGTTCTCTATACTGTAAACTTTTTGAATGGTTCATCATAGTCAACAAATCAATATATTCGAAAGGCAAATAGTATCCTGATATCTTTATCATATCTTCTATAAGTAACTGTGAAAGCTCAAAGGTCGGTAACGTACCAAGTACCTGTATATCAGAAGACTGTGATAAAAATAGTGAAGGAACAAATCCTGAATGATCCAGATGCGCATGGGTAATTATGACTGCATCAATATCCTTTGGTTTTACATGCACAGGATAAATGGGTTCTCTTTTCAAAAGCACACCGTAATCGAGCATAATGCTAGCGTTATCGCTCTTCATGAGAAATGCTGACCGTCCAACTTCTTTTGCAGCGCCTAATACTGAGATTTTCAATTGTTTTCTAACTTACTTGACTGGTTGGTGCTTTAAGCATTTCATTCGTATTTAGTTTCCCTTCATACAAAGTGTCAATTTGACTGGCATGGGCCATGTTTGTACTGTCTGATCATAAAATGGTGTAATCAACGGCACGGATAGGATGAGTAAGTGAACGAATACTATAGCAACTCAGATGAGTAAGACTTGCGTGTATATAATTATAATTGCTATTTTACTTTATGGTTGAGATATAAAAAGTCTTGAAAACGTTATTTAGTATTCTAACAATTTGCGCAGATCTCCTTTTTTGTGTACTAGTGATAGCCAGTCGACTGTACCAATTTTCTTAGTACTTTTCCGCTTCAGCAGAAGAACTATTTGCATTGCAATATCCTGCGGTCGTCTGGCAGTTGTATCTAGTTCTGCTATCTTTTCTTTACCAAAGTTTTGTATGCTATCATAAAGTGAGACGCCAATAATTTCACTAGCAACATTCTCCCTTATTTTGTGAAATGGGTAATTCCTTTCTTCAAATGTCCTTATTAGCTCATATGGTGATCGTCTCAATACGGTCACGATGTCTATAGCTGTAGGCTCCAATACATATGGAGCAAGGTGTCCCACAATTATTATTAGATTTCTTGATTCTTCCAATCGACTAGCGAGCAATTTAGCCAATTTCTTTGTATTAACCTCTAAGCTATGCTTACTGTCATTATCCAAAATTGCATTATGACTTACTGCGAGTTTGTTAATATCTACTATACTTCCCGATCCTATCGCTTGAACCACGTATTTTGCGCAAATATGCTTCCCGACTCCAGGATTTCCGGTAATGACAAGCTTCGTATCTGTCATATGACTTTGATTCGTATATACACACTTCTATTCTAGGATCTTTTGTTCACTATTGTGATTTATTTGTAAAATACTGCCAAAAGTAAAGACTTGGCCTAGATGGTAATGATAGCTCAAAATAACAGGAGTATAGAGTATAAAATAAAATTCCTCAGCAACATTGCTGGTACATAAAGTAGATATCTCTGCATTTGTTTGATATTACCTGGATCATGTGCAAAACTGCCATATTTTTTGGAGACGATCTAAGTAGATATAATTTTGGTCGGCATCATCCATTTAATTCCAATAGACTCTATGCGTTTTGGTCGAAATTCCGTAGTGAGAATCTGCATGAATCCAATCAGTTTACAATTGAAACACCAGTAATGGCAGATGAACAAACCATACTCCTATTTCATGATCGTGATTATGTTGATCTAGTCAAGAGATCTTCAAAGGATGGGAAAGGTTTCCTTGATATGGGCGACACTCCTGCATTTGAGGGCGTCTTTGAAGCATCCTGCTATGTTGTGGGCTCTACTTTAAGGGCATTAGACATTGTTATGAACAACATAGATGGAATAGATCACGCCTTTAACCCTATTGGAGGACTGCATCATTCGCGCAGAGATTCTGCAGCTGGCTTTTGCGTATTTAATGATATTGGTATTGCAATTGTTAAAGCCAGAAGAAAATACGGTATAAAGAGGATCGCATACGTTGACATAGATGCTCACCATGGAGATGGTGTATACTATGAATTCGAGAACGATCCTCTCTTGTTCTTCTCAGATATACACGAAGATGGAAGGTTTCTCTATCCTGGAACTGGATCGCCATTAGAGAAGGGACTGGGAAAAGCAGAGGGTACCAAGTTGAACTTACCTTTACCACCGAACTCCACTGACGACCTTTTTGTCGATGCCTTCAAAAAAGTTGAAGAGTTCATAGAAAATGTAGCGAAACCGGAGCTAATCATACTGCAATGCGGAGCAGACTCATTAGCTGGAGATCCTATAACACATCTAAATTATACATCGTATGCGCACAGGTATGCTACATTATCGTTGCATAAACTTGCCCACTATTATTGTAATGGGAGGCTACTTGCTCTAGGCGGAGGAGGATATAACAACAATAATGTCGCTGATGGATGGACAGCAGTCGCCAAATCTCTAATCTAAGCAAATTTAATCTCTATATTAGTGAAAAACAAGTGGTTTGGATATCATAAAAATGTAAAGGGGATGCTTACTATTCTGCGTCCATGTTCTATACTAACCTTCTTCCCAGCCCTTATCAAATACACCGTTCTTGTGTAGTGGAACTGGTTGTCCTGCTGTATATTCCATTGGTCTCATCCAGAATATTGCATGTGTTGGACATACTCCTATACATGCACCATCTGAAATACACCTTTCTGGGTAGAATATGAATGCTTTACCTCTTTTCCATCCTTCGACTGGCTTTACTCGCAGTACATCTGGACCAAGAGCAGTACAAATCTCTACACAGAGAGCACAGCCGATACATCTTTGTTCATCAACGTCTGGAATTATAGCAATTGGCATATACTATTTCACTACAGGTGCATGTGTTCGAAACTATTTA
>JBKOWU010000350.1:0-8240 GCA_046724555.1 Thermoproteota archaeon
GTTCCGCAGCTCATACAATAATAGTTCAACGAATTATCTCCAAACATTGAACCGAACATGCCTCCTGCTCCCCCAATTCCCATTCTTCTCATCATTCTCCTTCTCATATAGAAGTTAAGCAAAATGAAAACTCCTATTATGATAACTAATGATATAGGAAACGGCAGCAATAAGGAAATTGCTATACTTATGGCTATGGATATCCCAAACCACATCATTTGGTTCATAAGGAATTGTTTATTGTTATTATCCAGATTGTCCCAAATACAAATGCAAGACATTATTATTAATATAACTGCCACGTGGCTATAGAATTTTCACACTCTAATGTCAGATATCCACTAGTCTACGGATACTGTATATAGCACCCACTTTGTACACCCACAGCCCTTCCAATTCCATCTGACGGCTAAAGACCGCAGCCAACGAATTCAAAGACTTGATAGTTTCAGGCACTAAATTAGCAAAACAAAAGATTAAACAAACACAAGAAATTGTAGAGGAAAAACAAGCAAATAGAGACGCAGAAAAAATATCAAAAATGGGTAATCTAGATATTCAGTTTACAAATTCTTTTGATGATATTTTATCAGATATCAAAACAAGGACATACAAAGAACGAGAACAGATTACAGGTTTTATAAAGCTAATCGAACAGCAGCGAGACCTTCTTATAGCAAGGAGAGATTTAGCTATCAAATTAAAAGATTCCATACGAAGGCCAGTTGTTGGTGCTGCTGCCGCCAGTACAACCGAAAAGCCTTTGCTAATAGGAAAGAAACAACAACAACTAGTAGTTGTCAAAGAACATGAGTTGCCCACATCACAAGAGCCACAATTACCGAAAATAATTGCTGCCACTACTAGTGATGCTGAAAACGGATCAAATAAGGAGCCGCAGCTAATAACTGCAGCTGAAGAAGAACCTCCTGAACAAATAACAGCTTCTACTGCCAACACTGAATCCCAAATAAAAAAACAAAAAACAAACCGATCTGGACCTAGTAAAACATCGCCCATATCATAGTCTGATTCATTCTCTATTTCAGCCATTGTATTTTCAAAGTCTGCAGTCAAGTTTTCAAGCCTAGTAGTACCGAGAGCCTGAATGTCATGTGCATCCTTTGCAGGACCAATATGCATGGTCTGCATGGATTTATCTTTAAGCTCCTTTGTCTTCTCTTCTGTTTTCATACCTACAGATTTGACTTTCTCTTTAAGTGATTCTCCTATTTCTTAGACCTTAGTAGGAACTGATGAGTGACTGTCTTGTTCATTTTCTTCTGCTTTAGGATCTGTTTCCTCAGTCATATCCGATTATCTATGCTATTCATACAATTATTATCTCTAAACTTAATAAAAATACTCACGCATTGTAAAGAAGTATTACATTCAACCGTGTATCCACGAGTTTGTAACTCTATGTATTGCATATCTCTCTCCATACATTCGTTCTGTCTGCAGCATCACCACTAATATCTCCGAAGACCCAGCCTAAATCGCCAACATCCTTACCTTGTGCTTTTTGAGTGCTAAACTCGTCCTCATATGATAATTCTGGGAGGCCAAAGAAAGGTGCTCCTAGGTTAGTACTATGTTGTTTTACTTTTTTTCGACAGCATATGCAGAGTGTGTAAAACTACTACTTGCAACTATAAGTGATGATGCTATAGCAATAGCAGAGCCGCTGTTGTTCCTTTGGTAAACATTACCACTGGTGATGCTGACCGATATCTCTTTTAAGAAATTTGAATAATACGAAGCTCAGATAAACATCTGATAGACTTCTATTAACAAGCAGTAATTCAATGATGTATTGTTATTAAACTATACGTGGAGAAAAAATTAAGATATTTGTTATCTGAAGTTTACGCAATCAACCATTACTACTGATTTCTGGATAAGCATATGCCTCCCGGAGCCGCTGCTCATTTCTGAATGGCTTGATTTTCATAGTATTCTCAGTCGTATCTGCTGTTTTTGCTGTTCGTAGCAATAAACGATCCCATCAATATAGAAATTAACATTCAATTATCTAACGACATGAAATATTTCATTTGCATTTGACACACTCAAACCCGGTTGTGGACCTCCTCCTAGTACGTATATTCTGTCATGTACTGAAGCCGCACCTAATCCATGACGTGCAGTAGGCATGGGTGTTTCTACAAACCACTTGTTTGTTCTAATATCATACCTTTCATTATTGTTAAATGTCTTGGAAGGCTCTTCTCCACCAAAGACATAGATACTCATCGAATAGAAATTGGCTGCTGCAATTCCACTTCTTTTAGATGGCATAGGTGTAAGAGAGATCCATGTATTTTTTTGTGGATCATATACTTCGTTTACATTCACATTAACAGTAGGTGAGATCCCCTCAACTCTACCACCAATCACATATAGCTTTCCATTAACTACGCCTGAAGCAGCATGGTGTCTTGCGGTTGGCATCAGTGATTTTGTCGTCCATGTATTAGATGCAGTGTCATATGCTTCGTTTATTGTTAGAATGCCTGATGGAGAAGAGGATGAGGAAAGGCTTTGACCACCTATAGCGTATAATATCCCATTAACAAAATTGGCAGTTAATGCTCCTCTAGCAGTAGGCATTTGTTTACCTTCATGCCATTGATTTTTGAGTGGATCATAGATGAATAATCTGTTACTAGGAGTCCATTGGCTATCTAAAAATCCCCCAACCACATATAATTTACCATTCAAAGATGTGGCTGCGGCTGTATGATGCAATGGATGAGGTAAAGGAGCAGCCGAACTCCATGTATTATTCTTGGTGTTGTAAACTTCTACAATGTTTGCAGGTTGTCCTTGTGCATTAAATCCTCCAATAACATATACAGAATCTCCTACAGCTGTAGCGCTAACTTCTGTTCTTGGGGTAGGAATAGATGAACTATTAGTCCAAAATGATTTGGTATGATCATTATCAGATGTGGTAGCAGCGGCTATAGAAGAAATCGGGATGACCATTATAAGAAAAATGAAGCTAGTTGGGCCATAAACTGCTGCAGTACTCTTTAACATAACAAGATAATAATAACAAGTAAAGCATATTATTGTTATATTATGACTCCAATAAGAAAATTAACTGTTAAAAGGACTTATTCCTTCTAATGTGGAAGGCAGCAGAATAAGGCTATTCCCCATTAATTTCCTTTTTTACTTCATTGCTCGCATTCCAAGTGATGGTTGGTTTTCATGTTTTTCAAATTCGGAGCTACATGATGGGCGTACAACTTTGTACTTGTTCATATTGATTCGATGTTGGGTTTATTGACACGTCCCCGAATATTATTTTATTATTCATCAGCAAAAGTGCTTCCATATACAGATTTTTGATTTGTAAGAACTGCTGCTGATGATGCTATTACTGTCAACAACTAGTCTAATTCCACCTTAAAATGTCTGCAAAGTGATCTCTACATTTTTGAACGAACCCGATGGGTTGACAAGCATTTTCTTTTCCCCGGCCACAATTCAACTTGTACTACCTTGTTTCTTCTTCCGCTACAAGTTTAGATTATTTTAGGTACATAATCGCTGCCCCGAATTTACCTAACAATATTTGTTGTTAATTAGGTTCCTATTTTTTGTCTAATGCTTTGCCTAAAAAGTTCTTCAGTCATAACGCTCATGTAATCTATCCTCTTCTTGTTGTTGGTGTCATTGTTTTTCTTTTGATATATTGGGGGCATCATGGGAAAGTAAATACCTGACTTTCGACCAGCTAAGTAATCTACAAAGGATACAAAATTGGCATTTCCGCCGTGTTTGGTTTGAATGTGTCGTTTAACACTCGACTTTCGCGAGGAATACATCCCACAACTAGCACATGCCCAATTTGGCTTTCCCAACTAATTTCTCATCCTTCTTTTGTTTGTATACAAAAATCGCGCAGCGCTACGCGGTGAAGCATGTTTGTCATTGTGTACATCTTCCAAGTACAATTAATGTAATAGAAGAATGAACTATAATAATATTACTTTTTAACTGTAATTATATCTATTATACTAGTGAGTCGATCTACTCGCGAACAAGTCTATTAACTACACTGTATATTATATAGATGATAATGAGTGTAGAAAGGAAGAATCCTTTAAAACGTGACCAAGCGTTGAATGACGCGACTAGTGGACAGATAGGAGAAGAACCTAGATCTGTACCAGAAGAACAAACCAGTGATTTAAAGAATGAGCGTATGAAAACTGCCCGTAAAATGTCTAGGGATATGTAGAATAACGACCCCGGCTTCAAAGTATCAAATCTTTAGCGGCCTGTAGGCATTATTAACCGAGTTTATATCTTATCATATGCTGCTTCCCCGAATTCCTTATTTGTCGCGGAAGCCATTGACTTTATAGAATGATGATTACTCAATGCTCCATGAGACTGCAGTAGTAAATCTAATAAATTAATTGTACTATTGCTGTGCTATACTTTGAAAAATGATGGCTTTTTTGATGAAACTTCAAAGACAGTATACAATCAACTTGCAAAAACAAATTCATATGTATGTTCTCGCGCTATGCTAAATATCGAAAGATTTGAAATCGGCAGCCGTTATGTTACAGCTAAAGTCCAAAACAGATATGGTAATAATGTTACTATTAACATACAGGGTGGTAGGCCAGGAATAGAAATCCAGGAAAGTTTGTTTAAAATGAAGAAAGAAAGAAGAGAAAACCCCTCATATGCATATTTGATAACAAGATTAATACAAAATACTAAGATACTAGCCAGGAAACTTCCAGTTGCGGGATGGAGAGATTGGCTACTAATTTATGAAGATACATTGCTAGAACTCTCTGTAAAAGATGCGTATGATGAACTAGAAATTGTGTTAGTCTGATTCACATTATTATATTCTTGTACTTTTAGACTTCTTTACCATCTCAAGGTAGAGGAGTATATGGTAGATTAGTAATGTCACATAAACTATGCAGATAGAGATTGGTATAAGGGTATAACAGCGACTAACAGCACTTACATAAGTGCCGTATTTATGTCAGCTTCTATTCATGCGCCGATGATAGCAATAGCAACTCCAGTATATACTCTTCAAGATAATAATAATACTAGTAAAACCACCAATAATATAACGTTCTAGTAGACCAACTTGTTTGTGATGTTATAAGTGAAAACGTTGCTAAACAATCTTCAGAAACTATGCCATCTTCACTACCTGCATTACCATTAGAGGAAGTAGGAGCTGATGATGATAATAAGCAAAACTAACCATAAAGATCAAAAAGAACAACAAGAAGTATCAGATGATGAAGACTATCAAACTGACCAACAATATGAACAAGAAAGATTCACTGATGAATATAGTGAATATTTTGAAGATGATGAGAATAAAGCAGATAGATTCAATGATGACTATCACGAAGATTTTACAGATTAATTAACTCCAATGAAATTAACATAGGAACACCATTCTTCTCTCCTTGGCCTAGATAGATAGTCTTTGTTATTACAAAACTTGATTTTCCATCCATCGTTAGAAAAGCAAAAGGTATATCATGCTATAGTAGATATGGTGTAGTGAACTCAAGAATCCAAAACGTAATACAACGATACGCTAAATTCGAAAATATTTCGCCAGACGACTTAATCAGTATTAAAATCACAGAAGAGGCTGAAGAGGCAAAAAATGAGATAAATAATATAATTGAAGAGGATTTGAGAAATGTAAAGAACCTTTCAAGTAGCCAAAATAAAGCAATTCCATTCAATGAATTTTTAAAATCACCTTCTATAATCAAGACAGCATTCCACATAGAAAGTGATCAGTCACAAGATCCAACATTGTTTTATTATGCACATTGGACTATGAGCTTATCTGTTTTACGATCTCTTGCTCAACATATAATAGAAATGTCAAGAGAATTGAAGACATTTTATGATAATTATATGAAGGCGGCTGCTACGCATGAAAAAGGAATAGAATTTAATCATTTTGTCCGTGGGTATCAAGACTTTAATGGATATCTGATTATTATCCACAATACAATAAAACAATATTACGATCTATTAGTACATGTATGTAATGAAATAGATCCTAATAACAAGGAAGAAATAGTTACCAAATACCAATCTGATATAGATTATCGTCAACTGTTAGCTGCTATAAAGGAATTGCTTTTGCATGGAAATATGGGAAGACTAGTTGGTTTCCCACTTCTCAGATCAGCATTAGAAATTTTCATTAACCAAGAGCTATTCAACACTAAGAAAAGTAGCAAATACTGCAATAACCAGATAATCTACCTGAAAAAACAGATTCCTAGTATCAATGCTATAATAAGAATGATAGAAAAGCTAAACTTAGAGCGATCCTTTAAGGTTGATTCTCTAAGAAGATTGTACAAGTGGCAAAGTATCGTTATTCATAGAGGTTATCGAACTGACGACTACCTGTTATGGTTTGTATATGAACGTACCGCATTAGAAATATTAGCTACATTCAATGCCAATTTAAAACATTATAGAGATCAAATTCTTGAAGAGCTTCAAAATGAAAAAGAAATACAAATAAAATGATAGTTATGATTTATTTGATATGTTCATTCATGACCCACAAATTGAAGCTAATGAAGCATCATATTTGATAAATGAAATTGTAAATTCAATTGCAAGCAGAAGAGCATTGGAGGATGTACTAGTTATTGTGTCATTACCGTCTGTAGATAATGCATATCATCGTAATGACAAACCAGCTATATCATATAATAAAACGATCATTACAAGATTTGACAAGCACATTGAAATTATGAACAGTCATGAAAATAGAGATAAGATGATTAATATGAAGATAAGGAGCAACAGCAGAAGAAGCAAAAATTCAACCAGTGATTTTCATGATGGTATATTACTTTCAATTAACAAAAAAGACCTGTTGTTGAATATGTCGCTGTAGTATGTTGCAAGACGTAGGATAATCTCAAGTCTTCTGATGTCTTCGAGTTATATTGATTCATCATTAAACACATTCCTTTGTAGCCTGAAATTATTTTTCATCTTCACTTAATATTTTAGTAATGAGCGTCAATGGATTATAATTTTCACGAAAAATGACCTAAATCTAGTTGGTGAATACTAATTAATGTCAAATATGGCTCAATCTAATTAACAAAGCATCCACAAAATGAGAAGCAGATGGACTGTACGTCGGGGTTAGTATTCTCATAGATTTGCAGAAAAATTGTTATAATTCATATATTTCAATAAATCGAATGTACCTTGATCATTGCTTTATGACCTAAATATGCTATTTATATTGCATGATACTGTTTAAATTAAGTGATTGACAACAAGTACTCTAATCGTATATGTCTATTACCCATACCATATCGCTAAAGGTACGTGAGGCCTATACTAGGGATGTGGGCCGTGGAATTGCTCGAATTGACCATGATTCCATGTATTCCCTAAACGCATCTACTGGCGATGTTATTGAGATAAAAGGAAAAGATAGAAGAACGGTTTCCAAGTGTTTACCACTTTATCCTTCGGACGAAGGCAAGGGAATAATCAAAGGAGATGGCCTTGTAAGGAATAACGCAGGGGTAGCTATAGATGACACAGTCGTTGTAAGAAAAATAAAAGCGGTTCCAGCTGAGAAAGTTATAGTTGCTCCTTTGGAGGCAATACCTCCTATTGATGAACGATATTTAGCTGATGCTCTTGAAATTGTTCCTCTTATTAAGGGAGACAAAGTAATGGTTCCTTATTTTGGTGGTAGGCTTACATTCCAAGTTATAGGCGTAACTCCAGCTGCCGATGCAGTCCTAGTAACCCAGAAGACAATATTTCATATCGCCAATATTGAAGACGCACTTAGTGATAAGAGCACACAGGTTACATACGAGGACATTGGTGGATTAAAAGAAGAGATCCAAAAAGTTCGAGAAATGATTGAACTTCCATTAAGACACCCAGAAATTTTTGAGAAACTAGGTATTGAAGCACCAAAAGGTGTATTACTATATGGTCCTCCTGGTACTGGAAAGACGTTGTTAGCAAAGGCAGTAGCCAATGAAACAAATGCGAGCTTTTATTCTATAGGCGGTCCAGAGATAATGAGCAAATTCTATGGCGAATCTGAAGCAAGATTGAGAGAAATCTTCAAGGAGGCAAAGGAAAAGGCGCCATCTATAATATTCATAGATGAAATTGATTCTATTGCTCCAAAAAGAGAAGAAGTTACAGGAGAAGTG
>JBKOWU010000290.1:0-3280 GCA_046724555.1 Thermoproteota archaeon
CTCTATCAAATTCTACTGCAAGTGTTGGAGCTTTGCCTCTACCTTTTGTCTCATAATGTGTAAAATGTAGTCCTAGTGATTGTAATGCACGGACAGCTTGGGACATGTTATAATGTGGGATTATTACTTCTATTCTTTTCATAATATAATTATTATGACATAATAGATATAAATACATTTATTGTTATAGATATGATTACAATATTATATTTTTTATGTATCGTTTTGGCAGTTTATCTAATATTTAGCATAGGAAGTCAGATTTGAGACTTAATCTTGGCTGAGCGGGGAGGAATCTTAATCTCGTCATTTAGATATACAGTTCAGGAATCGAATACACAAAAAAAGAGTGATGGTTATATAATCTCTCATTGCTGTATTTTCAGTGAGCTTAATATTTGCTGTACAATATCTTGGGATAACCCAATGCTTTCAGATTGCTAATTGCATAAACAATTTGATATATTATTTATTTCTCACAAACATTAAATGAGTAGCAGGAGATATTATGAATCTTGGAATGGATAATAATATCTGTCCTCAGCGTACGCCAAAAATAATAGAAAATCAAATAGCTTTCCTATCGTTGACATGTATAATAACAAAATACGCATATTAGATTCCATAGGTAACATGAAGTGATAACATGGTTGCTCATGCCAACTATGGATTTCTTTACCATAGTTAGGATAGATATGGTCAATATGTCGTCAGCAGCCAAGGCTTGGCCCTGATTTGTGATACTCTTCAACAAAACGATTAGGCAAACCTATTGCAGGACGACCCGAGAATGCTCTTGTGACAATAGTATCAGATTCCTTGGCTGCAAGTAAACGATCTTGATATGCTTGAAAAGCTCCACTTTGGCGTGATACTAAAAATCGAGTACCGATCATTCCTCCCTGTGCACCAAGAGCTAATGATGCTACAAAGCAAGGTCATCTGATATTTATGTGACAAGTATAGTAGAAGTAATCGAAAGGAACTACCGTTCTAGCAACAACTAATATATGAGATGCAGCGACATCTAGATGAGAATAGAGATGGCCATGTCATGAAAAGAAACAACAATAACAAGATATTATTTGTTGACGATGAGCCTGCTATTACGTCATTATTTAGTATAGCTTTAGAAGATTGTGGATTTAAAGTTGATTCATTTAATGATCCTTTGTTAGCATTAGAAAACTTCAAGCAGAAGAATTCATCTTATGCGTTAGCAATTCTTGACATTAAAATGCCACATATGAATGGATTTGAATTATCTAACCAGCTAAGAAAAGTAAATGATAAGATCAAAGTATCTTTTGTTACCGCAGTTGATCTGGAAGAAGAAGGGAATAAAGATTTGAAGACTACGATGACATCAACGTTTAACAAAAACAGCAATGAAAAACCTGATGTTATTCGAAAACCAATTTCTATAGATGATTTTGTAGATAGGATAAAAGCAGAGATACCACTCCAACATGGAAATGGAAATCTAACTTCTTCTAAGCAAATACATTTTCTAATATGTGAAACATGTTTTTGGTGTGCTTCGCTAGTATCTCAAGTACCTGATCATGTAACAATTTCAAATTGGCATACATGTGAAGAGAAACGAATATGCTCCTATATGCTACTGTAGGCTACGGCTCACACATTGTATAGTACATCAACTTGAGTGGGAGTTCATGAGCTAGTTATTATATCCAGTAATGAAAAGCTTATATTACTTCTTCTATTAGCCATTTAATGCCCTTCAATACCAGATAATACCACTATTTATATACTATTGTTTATAGTGCACTATTGAGAATAATTGTCATTGGCTACAGGTGCAGATAATACAAAGAAAGGTGAACATCACCACCATAAATCTGCATTAATGGCAGCAGCTCATATTTTGGTATGTCTAACTAAAGAGGGCAAAAGTATCGATGACATCGCAAAGGATTTTGATAATAATTTTGAGTTAGTATCTGTCTGGATAGATTACATGATTGGAATAAATTGGATGTATAAAGGTAGTAGCAATAACAAATGGATAGCAGCAGATGAAGGAAAGAAATGGATAGAGAAATACTATAACATGAGAGGCAGTTGACACAAGGAGGAGAATATAGCGTATGTCCTTATATGTATGCATATATCGGACTCTATTCAGATATCTTAGACCACATGAAATCTATACGATCGATTTATATACAATTATCAGCAAATTTTGCAATGAATGTCAAAAGAAGGAAAATCTCTGATTAGTTATGATTCTCCAACTTTAATTGCTAAAACACGTGATCACATTAAATCATCACCACCAATATTCATTTTATGTGACTCATGTTATTGGTGCGCAACTTACTTTGATAAGACCAGAACGCCAGTGGATAATACATGCCCTCAGTGTGGCGCAAATAATAACGAATTAACAAGCTTTCCCATCATGTCAAATGAAGCATTTACTTTTGATTATAATGACAAACACGGAGTAGAATTGGAGTTTAACGCCAGACGAAAAGGTAAGTAGGATGCTATGGTAATTTAGTTTGCTACTAATTGTTGCAGCAAATGAGTCTTACATTTGATTATCGACCAATCTTGTGATTGTACACTCCTGTATTCTTGCAGCAGTTAATCATTTATCCTTACGCTATTTTAATATGCCAATTTGTTTATACAAGCATGGTTTTATCGATTTGTCATTGATTTTACAGGCTGTAAAATGCCACGCTGCCTCAAGTGCCAGGAAGACTGATGCAAATCCAACACCCACGTATGCTATATTTTCTAACATACCCTTTATACTTTATTGATAGATATAATGTTGTCTGCACTTATAATAAATATCTGACAGAAAATAATGAATTTTACTTAACAAATGATAACAAATGACACAAATAAACTCCAACTATTACAGTCGTAAAAACCATATTTTATCCGCGGGGGAAGGCGATAGTTTCGATACAACATTAGAAGTTCGGGGCAATATTTCTATAGAATTATTATGGGAATTCTAACAAGGGGAACTAGTAGAGTACTTTCTTGATATAGAATAAAGAGGTATTGAATATGAAATATTGATCCTACTGTAAAATAACGTTATCTACAAGATCACATTCGATAATAGATATACTGATTTCTGGAGATATTGATCCACTAATAATAGATCATAAAAATGAGGCTTGAAGTTTAATAATGCCTCTAGTGGATCGGTATATGCATACACTTCAAATGATTTATCATCTTCTAAACCTATCTTGAAGGTTAATGTGATATCCGGATCATCATCTACAACAAG
>JBKOWU010000252.1:0-5364 GCA_046724555.1 Thermoproteota archaeon
CGTCTATCTAGCTAATACCTGACGGCTCTCTATGTTCCTTATGTTCTAGCTTCTTATGTTCCTCTTTATCTTGTTTACATTCAAGTTAATTGAACCTTGTTTTGTCATGCTGCCTTAGGTGCTTTATGGCAATGCTCTCTACCTTGACGCCGAGTTTTTTTGAGTATTCAGCTACTGTGTTTGAATACTGATTTCGCGTTCTCCATCAGCCAATCCTCATAGAGCTTTTTGATCATGAGGAAGATGAGGATGAGGAAGATGAGGATGAGGAAGATGAGGAGGACTTGCTGTTATGACTACTATGGCTAGATGAATTGTTATCTGAGCTACTGCTCTTCTTATTATCTGAGCTACTGCTCTTCTTATTATCTGAGCTACTGCCATGATTACTATCACTGCCATGTGATTTATCACCAGTACTAGTCTTCCCTGTCAAAGCACTATCAGTGCTACTGGCGCTATTAGCATGAAAACCAAG
This sequence comes from Thermoproteota archaeon, assembly GCA_046724555.1. Classification (GTDB taxonomy): domain Archaea; phylum Thermoproteota; class Nitrososphaeria; order Nitrososphaerales; family Nitrososphaeraceae; genus JAFAQB01. The sequence continues at coordinate 479 of JBKOWU010000252.1, forward strand.
AAACATCAGCTTACCAGACCCCGGCAATGGAGACGTTGAAGCGAAAGTATAGTTTTGAACCGCTGAGCTATTGCTGGCTATTAGAAGCTGCTGCTGATTATTTATTCCGTTTACTTGTGGTGCTATAGTTGATGGCGCGTTAGTAGTAGGATGGCTAACTGGAGCTATTGTTGTCCCTGCTACACTGTTGGTTGATCGTGAAATAGCATTAGTATTATTGTTTGAAGTTTTTACCTGCTGCTGTTTTGGAGGAGTAGCTGTATTTGTGGCTACTGTTGTTGATTTTGTAGTTGTTGTTTGTTGTGCAGGTGATGGTGGTGACGAAGATGATACAGCCGATGTCGGTGGCGTTGCTGATGATGATGCTAAAGCTGTTTTTACTGTTTTTGGAATGCCGCATATGCGTGCTTCAGTTGTATTAACAACTTTGAGACTTGGGCTGCTAGGATCACACATTTTTGCTTTGAGTTCTACCGATATTGTAGTAGTACTAGGCGAATTAGTAGCAGTACCTGGTGGCTGTTGTGCATATACTTGGATATTACTCCAAATACCGAGAAGTAATACGCCAACTATAACTGAAAATACTGCGTAAATTAACCTAGTATTATTCATATAGAAGTATATAGATGCATATTATTATTTATAGAAACTAATTATAAACTAAGTAGTTTTTTATACTATTATCATACTGATATGAATATCAGAAAAGAGTTATAATAGATTATCTTATTATATCTTGTCATATTAAGAGATGAATTGGCATTTTAGCAGTCTCAAGCTCCACATAGGAAGAAGAATGGGGCAATATGAGATAATAGTTTAGATGTTGATAAATAAAAGTTGGGGTAGTTGAGATAACACAGCCTTTTCATATTTACTGTATTGTTGTCCAATAATTGGAACTGCCGCTACTTCCACTTGTGCTACTGCCAGTTGCTACGCCGCTGCTAGTTGAGTTACTGCTGCTCTGGTTAGTACCACCAGCAGCTCCACCGGTCTATTAGCTTGTGTCTGAATACCTTGTGCTAATGCCATTTGTACATAGCTAATAGCGAACACAGAGGCAACAAGTACTGATGCAATGACTGCTGCATGTAGTTCTGTTGTATGTTTGTTATACATTGGACAAAAGGCTATATTTACCGGATTTATAATTTTTTAGTTTTTTTCATATTCCGATTTTATAATACACTTTCTTTCTCTGCAATAAAACAATTGCTTTGCTGTATATGTTATAGTTCAGATTGCATATACCAACTATCCCGCCAAATCCAATACTAGTTAGAAGTGGACTAAAGCTATTGGTGGCTGCAGCAATATTTTCAATTGCCACTTTCTCTTCATCTTCCTTTCACGTAACTCTCAATCGCTCTATGGATGAATTTGCTGCGGGGAATATCGCCGCGAATGTTATCAATTTTCTGCAACAATTTTACTGGTAAGGTTATTCCCAATTTTTCTGTCTTTTCTTCATTGTAGGATTTTATGGAAGTGGTTGTACCAACCATACTAGTATTAATTAGTTAACACTTAGCTATAAGTGTTTATCTTCTATATAGGGGAAGCAAGATTTCAGCAGAATTTATTTATGTATATTACTCCTTCTTTTTATAACTAACAAACGTCATGAGATACTTTTTCCGAGGGTATGTTCTAACACTGATTCTAAATATGAAAAACGAAATTGATATCCTACCTTGATAAGGCGCTTAGGAATAACACGTGTGCTAGAAAGGATTGCAGATTCAGTCAATTCCTCTCCTAATACAGATTTTATTATGGATTTGGGAATAGAAAACATTGTAGGTCGTGACAATACCTTTCCTAAAGTCGTTGTGAAATCTGCGTTTGTGATAGGACTTGGCGATACCGCATTTATAGGACCAGATATAGATTCGTCTACGATAGTATACAGAATTAGTCCTAGTAAATCATCTAACCCAATCCAACTCATATACTCATTACCATTTCCAATTCTTCCACCTAAGCCCACCTTGAAGAGGGGAAGAATTTTTGACAGCATTCCCCCAGAGGAAGACAAAACTATGCCTAACCTCAAATTGACTACTCGAATGCCAGATTCCTTAGCTATTTGAGTAGCCTCCTCCCAATCCTTGCAAAGATCCGACAAAAAACCAACTGAAGACCTACTTTCTTCTGTTAGCATATCATCTCCTCTGTCCCCATAATATCCTGTTGCAGACGCAGACACTAATACATTGGGTGGCTTATCAAGTGAAGATAGCAGCTTACATAGAGACTTGGTAGCATTTACTCGGCTATCAAAAATCCTTTTTTTCTTTTTCTTTGTCCATCTTCCAAATATGTTCTCTCCTGCAAGATTGACTACAGCATCCATCTGGTTGTTGCTATCGTTTAAAGATGATACATCTGTGTAGGGTGGAGAGGAATATGGATTCCATTGAATTGACTTGACATTTTTTGAATCTAGTTTATTATCGTCAGTGGTAGGACTATGTCTTATGAACCGTATTACTCTATGACCTCCAGTAGTGAGAAATGGTATTAATGAAGAACCAAGAAAACCACTGGAACCAGTAATTCCAATAGCCAATGGCCCATCATTACCTCTTATTTTGTTTGCATTAGCATGAACTAGCATATCGTCCCTCGTAAGGCGGTGTCTGTATTCAAACATTTGATTTAGTTTTCTGTTAATTAAAGGTGAGGCAATTATTTCGCTTAACGTGCCACCTGGCAAAGAGTATTCTATATGATCGTCTAATATACATGAAGACAATTCAAGTGAATTGAGTAAATGAGTATGTGTCCATGATGAAAAAAATCCTCTAATTTGGCTATCTTTAAACTGCTTGCCTTCTATATAATCAGAATGCTTTACCAGCCAAGTTGTATGAATGGGACCAGCAATCTTCATCTTTATCTTGACTGTACCATTACTTTGGATGTTTCCTTTTCGTTCAATTACCTTAAACCGATGCCATGGAGGATTAAGCCGTTCAAAGGCACCGTCTCTTATATGCCATGCAAATAATTCATTTGAAGATATTCCATTAATGTAAGTAGTACGGATAAAGAATTTCACTATGCCTACATTATGTATTGTTATATAGATAAAGGGAACGGTTATGACATATATGTAAGTGCAAATACGAAGATTCCATCAACGTTATGTGTGAAGGGCTATTTCGTAAATGCATTAGACAAAAAATAGATTTCTAATTAATACCAAAATTCCGGGGCAACAGAATAAGCATACCGATCTATTATCTTTAATATGATCGGGCTGTATATTTTTCGTTATATCTGCAGTAAATGATTGAAACTCCTGCTTCTTACCAAAACCAAGTGGAGGTATTAATGGATAACATATTTAATGAGATTAGATATTTAAGAAATTTTTAACATTCTTAATGAAATTTAAGAAGTATAAAGTTATGTTTATCCTAAAGTATAAAATTCGGGGTAATAAATGTCTTAAATTAGATCATTCCATAAATAATCGTGTTAGCAATTCTGATTTGAATCTAAGAATAATACTATTTGTTAACTCCGAGTAGTAGCCTTTGTATTTGACGAATTTGTTATTGCTGATGCTGATGATGTTTTGTTTTGCGCTCCACCATCCTCCTCTGTGATTATTCGAACACCGTTAAGCAAGAACAATAGCTATCAGTGGGTCAGAAATATCAGATAACTATGACGTTGACATTGATACTGTTAAATAACTTTACTGCAATTCTATTATGTGATATTATCTTCTAATACCAATTCGGATGATAAATCAAATATGCGTGAAACTTCCGAAAGCATAGATGTAAGAGATACTTCTTCTCCTACGACGTCAACAGATGTTTCCATTTCTAGATCAAACATTCCTTCGATTAATAAGATTCTGGTAACTCATGATGGAAAAGATAGTTCTAACAAAGCAGTCAATTATGCGATTTCTCTATCAAATCTGTCAGGTGCCGAAATAGTGTTATTAAGGGTAATAGAACACGCTGACAAAATAGAAGGGACTTCAGTTAGTGTAGAAGGTTCCTCCAATACAGATGATAATTTTCTAAAACGAAATGTACAAGGATCATTTGTAGATACAATGGAAGACACAATAAGGAAATGCAAAGAAGCAGGAAGCAAAAATAAGATATCGTACAAGTTTAAAACAGGTAATCTTGTTTCTGAAATAGCAGATGAAATTAAAGCACAAGGATACGATATGATAGTCTTGACTTCATCTCACATTGATTCATGGATAAGATCAGTATTTAGTGATACTCGGAAGATAATAAGCAATGTTACTATACCTGTTCTTGTAGTGGCCGCATAAAAACATCTAATAAATGCTAGTGTTAATAGTTCATGTTTACCGTAGAGTTCTTCAAATGCAGTTCTAATCTTTATTGCTCGAAAATTGAAATATCGAAGCAAAATAGAAATCATTGCTGATATATTGGAGAATATTATGAATGACAGTAATATATCAACTTCAAAAATAATGTAAGACATTTATATCATATAATCAGGCCAAAGAGTACATACCTCTTCTTTTGCAAACTGAACTAGTAAAACATGGTAATAATGAGCGCAGTTTTATGATAAACCAATAAAGGCTTGCATTTTCTAAATATGTATAACATGCTACATAAATATTTTGGTAAGGATCAATAGCCTATACCTGTCAGGATTTAGTTATCATTTGATGTAGATAAGATTTCATCTAATAAGATAATATAAAACTGATAAATTATGTGTGTTAACTGTAAACATTAAAAAACTATATAGTCCACAAGCCTATTAGAATAAAAAGTGCAATTTACAAGAAAACTATCTCCATCCATTTTGACTATATCTATACTGGTAATATCAGTCTTGCTGGCGCCAACTTTTGTATCTAC
>JBKOWU010000343.1:0-8313 GCA_046724555.1 Thermoproteota archaeon
TAATTGATTTAGCTGCTCTTGTGGAGATAATTTGTTATAGTAGACGTGTTCATAGCCATGCAATGCCAATTCAAATAAACCCTTGTCTTTTCCCTCTAGAATTTTTTCCATTACAGCCTGATTTCTACCGACATGATTCATCACGATTCCAAGAGTAAGAGGCTTATTTTCAGCTAGAAACAAGTTCATAACTGCAATGCTCGAGGACGCATGACTATCAGATACATCGTCTATTCTAAAGATAACACAAGGAGGACACGAGTTCGAGGAGGAAGAAGAAGAATTAGACAAATTCGAGGAGGAAGAAGAAGAAAAAGAAGAAGAACCGAAATTAACTATACTCGTCACCGGATGGATCTCAGCCCATCTATCGTGTTCCTCATCTAAGACATATGATCCAATAATAGATACATGAGCACCATCTGGCGGAATATTGATATTTTGATGAAAATTCTCGCAAAAAGGTGCCGCTGCTCGTGCTCTTGGAGGTGTTTGACAGATAGGCTCTACAATCAGGTAACCATCCTGCTGAGCATAATTAGCTGACTTGAGTATGTTTTCGAATTGTGGATCTAACTTTACTCTGATATGAAAGTCCCCATCTGCCATACGCATATGATTAACTATAGTACCTGATACTGTCTTACAAATGTCAATTACAGTCAACCTCTTTGGTTGGTAAATATGACGCCATAATGATTGATTACATCGTTGGGCCATAGCATAATGGTCATTAAAATGTGCAGAAATAAGACTTACGGAAACTAGCATTGTCAATGCGGTTATCATAATAATGATAATAATTGTCATTCCTTCAACTAAAAATGCAAAACCTTTTTTTATAGTTTACGTGATTTGGACCGGAGGTAATATCTAACTGAAAGCAGATAAAGCCAATTCAGGATCATTGTAGGCATCGACTTCAAATCCAGGTTCTTCTAAACTTAGTCTGAACATTGAACTATTATCATACTCATCGTCTACGAGCAAAATTCTTTTCTTCATATTTTATATTTCTTTTGACCATTGTCAGGTTCCCTCTTGCTCGCTATCAGACTGTATTTTTTCTGTTGTCAATGGAAGTGTGAAGCTAAACGTAGCTCCTGTCTTTTCTCCATTATTATTATTTGTAGCCCACATCCTACCACCATGGGATTCAATAATACTTTTTGAGATAAACAGTCCCAAGCAGTACCGCCAGCCATATCTGAGTTAGTAGCAAATTTTGTAAATAGCCTTGGCAATATTTCAGAGTTTATTTGGAGGAAATATTTTATCATCCCTTGGAATAAAAAATCTATAAGATCATAAGTTTCCAATATATGCATATTTCAATGGATTCCACGCAGTATTGTAAACCGGGGGTTAGCAGTTATATTAATACCATATTCTTATGAAAAAATACTTGATACTTAAATAATATATTTATATATTAATACACTATTACTATATTTTACTTTGAAACTTACAGGATTCATTTTTATAGCATTCTCTCTTCTGTCTGGGATTCTAGTTTTTGCTATTTGGAGTAATGTCCAGGTATATGCTCAACAACAATTATCACAGTCACCATCTGCTGATAATGGTTTAGCTAGCAAGTCAATATCACCTGAACTCAAATCAAAAATGTGTGATCCTAGCAATCCAAGTCTCAAAGTTGTTAACACAACTGAAGCGCGCATATGTGGTATTCCAAAGACTGTGAAACCGCCTTTAGCATCAGCAGGAGCGCCACAGGCATCAGCTGTATCATCCCCATTACCATCAACACAACAAACAGTAAAACCAACAGCAGCAAATATCATTGCTCCAAAGCAACAGCACATAGTAACTACAAATGCTGTTTCACCATCAACGCTGTATGTTACATGGACAACAATAGCCTCACTTAGCAATCTTAACATATCATCGCCTTCATCAGCCATCGCACCGCAACTAAAATCCGTAAATCAACAACAGCTGCTGCCGCTTATCCCAATAGCTGCAATCAATCGTACAGCAGGAACCAACGGTACGACTGGACAAAATTATACATTTGCAGCAACTTCTCCAGCAGTCACCTCTGATCAGCTGCTATATATTGGCTATCATGGTGATACTAAATCAAGCCATGGCAATAGCGGCTCAAAGCATGATGATAGTACTGATAACAAGCCTCATACTCGTAGTACGAGAAGTACAAGTGAAAGTAGTGCAAAAGATAAAGATCCTATACCATTTACACCTTCTCGTATCAAAATTGTTGCTACAGATAATGACTCTATAGTGAAGAAGAAGTCTAGCAGTACTAAAGTGGATAAAACTGATAGTGCTAAACCACCTAAACTTCATAATACAAAAACTACTAGTGATGGCAGTTCGACAGTAAAGAAGAAGACTACTAGCAGTACTAAATTAATTAGAAGTGATACTACTAGTGATAAGAGCAATTCAAAAGATAATAGTAAATCTGATACTAAGCTCCCCCACATTAAAAAAATCATTTCCACAGATAGTAGTTCTAGCTTGAAGAAGAAGAAGACTAAATCAGATGATCATGGCAATTCAAAATATAACGATGATAGTACTGATACTACGCCATCTCCACATAAAAGTACAAGAAATACTGACGATAGTAGTCCAAAAGATAAGACTAAATCTGATCCTAAGCCACGTACTGCTCGTACAAATCCCAATGACGATAGTTCTGATGCGACGTCGTCTAGTCACAAAAAGAGTAACAGCAAATCATCATCAATCATCGAAAATGATCTTCCATCAGTCATTATGAAAAGTTTCAATCCGAAACATTCTACAGACTCTGATAGCAGTGAGGAAGGTGGAGATAGCTTTTTTGGCGGAGACAAGTTTTTCAGTGATGACGGTGATAATGGCTTCTAAAGATATTCCTCATGTATGTCTTACATACTCTTGTAACTAAATTCCTCCTCTCGGGTTTTAATTAGCAGCATTTGCACGAAAATGGTGTCAAGTTCTCCGAAATAAGAAATATGGGGGCAGCATGTGTTACTCTGTACTTGCATAATTATTCACTTCATATCCTTGTATCCATTATTCATCGACTCGATCACATACAATTTCAATGGATACACCAGGAGCAAAACAAGGAAGCTGATAAGCTAACCTGCAGAGCATATGAAGATGTTATTCACCCTAAAACATATGGCGAATTTATATCACATGTCGAGCTGAAGAGTATTCATCTTTAGAGCTTATTAGTACTTGATTCGGAATCATTTTTCAATCATATCTCGAAAATTCCTAATGTCCTATTCATGGATGCTTTGTTGTTGTTTTAAAGAATTAATGTCCGAATAAACCTAGTAAGACTGAAAGCACGTGAGCATTTACAATCGAAAGACTTTAGGTTTCTTTTCTTTTTAGATGTGCTCTAATAACCATTGATATATTGATCGATAAATTTCATCAGCTGCTTCATCAAGTCCATGTTTTGCTCCTTCAAAGAGAATTATATGCTTAGGATTGCTTGCTTTATTATATACATAAGATGAACAGATTGGCGGCAGTACATCGTCGTCAGTACCATGAATTAAAAGAATAGAACATCTTTTTTGTCCTAGTTTTGTTACAGATTCTGCCGCTCCATAGCTTTGAGTAGAAAGAGTTACTACGGTTCTAACGATATTAGGTGAAGCTGCAGCAGCTTTTATGACAACAGCTCCTCCAAGAGAATGACCTACTAGACCGACTGATTGGACCCTATTATTATCGAGGAACTTCATTCCAGCGATTACATCTATTATGCATTCATCAAGCTCAGTTGCATGACGATAGCGTATTCTCAGCGAGCTTATTCCCTCTGATACAAGTTTACTGGCTAGCTTAGAATATAATTCTCTTGCTGGACTATCCCAACCTCCGCCAACACCACCAACAAATATTACAGCCTTCGTTGCATCTTTAGACACATAATAGTATCTGCAATCAATATTCTCCTGATGAGTAGTCTGAAGTTTCAGTAGTCTATAATCATTCTCAATCAATTTTTTGGTTTCTACTAGTTGACAATAATATTGGTCAACAAAACACTTAATGATTAAAAACACAGAGAACTTGAAAATCCCTGTAGACTCGGCAAGATCGTTCACTCCTTGTACAGAAGTAAAGTTCCTCTCACCTACTACGAGGTTTTCTGTACACTATTAAGGATATTTCTTAGGCCTAAACCTACTTCGTGTCCTGTTCGCACACGGATACATACATTCGTGCTTATTACTCTTTGTAATTTCGTTTATCCAGTCTTGATTTATGGTAGTCTAGCTGACATTATGTCAACTATGGAAGGCATCTTTATTTAAAGACCTTCATAATACATATGATCGGTTAAGACATACTTACAATATGAATGGTGATAGTAGTAATAGAAGTAACACTGTAGGATATTGGGCATCTCAGGAACAATACTCAATGCAAGATTTGCTCAAATTTGTGGCTGAGGCTGAAAAAGGCGGCTTCAATAGCTGTTTGACAAGTGACCATTTCCATCCATGGTGGCACGACAATGGCTATGGAAACTTTACTTGGGTTTGGATGGCTGCTGCTGCAGAACGTACCAAGAATATGCAATTCATAACAGGGGTAACGGCTGCTGTTTATCGCTACAATCCTATAATTATTGCCCAAGCATTTGCATCGCTTGACGTACTATATCCTGGTAGAATAGGCCTTGGTATAGGCACAGGGGAAGCCATGAATGAAGTTCCAGCCGGTTTTGATTGGCCATCAGCTGATATTAGACTCGCAAGGACTACTGAAGCTATTCGGATTATAAGCAGACTATGGCAGCAGGGAAGAACAACAACACCAAAAGGAGAGGATAATAACGAAGATCATGATGGATTTGTAGAATTTGATGGCAAATACTTTAAAGTTAAAAACGCAAAACTATACACACCGTCGACACGAAAAATACCGTTGTATATGGCAGCAGTAGGAGAAGAAGCAATCAAAACTGCTGCAAAATATACTGATGGTTTAATTACATTAGCAAAACCAGATAAAGCAAATGAAACATTTGAGATATTCGATAAAGCTGCAGTAAAGGAAGGAAAAGACCCTGGCTCTTTGGAGAAAATCGCAAAACCAAAAATGTCATACTCTGAAGATTATGATAAAGCCTTAAAATCCACAGAATTTTGGCGAGCTTCTCTTCTAGAAGACGTATTTAACCTAGACATAAGTGATCCAAGGAAACTCGAACAAAAGGCAAAAGATGAAGTTTCAGATGAGAAATTAAGACAATCAACTCTAATAGTTACTTCAATAGAAGATTGTATCAAGCCATTAGAAGAATACTTCAAGGCAGGTTATACAAGGCTTTATCCTCATAGCACTAGTCCAGATGAAATAAAGTTTATCCAGGATTTCAGCAAAAAGGTATTGCCTTATTTCAATGATAAAAATCCTAGTTAAAACTACAAGTATCGATAGCTAAATTTTGTATGCATTTTAATAATATGTTTACTATTTCTACTGTACAATTCAATCGTGAAAGGAAAAGAAGAGAACAACAACCAAAAAAGACGACCAATTTCTGGTCTTATGGTAATGCTACTGTACTTTAGTAAAAAGGCTAAATTCTTAATAATTATTGGTGGTATTTTGACAGTAATTGGTTTTGTCCTTGGCTCTTACTTTGGTTCTATCGTAATAACAGAAGTATCCCAAGGAAAGATGAACCAGGTTACTTCTACTCCATATGCTGTTAATGATATAGATCCTTTTCTAGCTGAGAAGATTCTCTTTGGTATTGGCATACTAGGAATAGCCATAGTTGGTTTGGGGATTGCATCGCGTAAACGTCATCAAACTATTTAAAACAAGTGCCACCAGCTTTCGACTAACATATAATTGTGTAAAGTTATCATATATTCTGGATATCAGTTAATCGATACTACGTAAAGAAAAAAGAGTTATTCTGTGCAGCAATGGTATCACGGGGGAAGCCTAAAATCCACTCCCTGACCACATTTCCGCGGGTCTATTCATCTATTAATGGTATATACTACATAGAATAATGTTATATAACATTATTGAGTCATTCGTCAGATGCCCGTCAGATGAGTGTCAAATGGCGAAATTTACCAAACAAAATTGTGTTGTTAATTAGATTATGGGAGTAGAAATGCTGACCCCGAATTTCTAAAATATACAATTTCAGTACTGCTTATCCTCAAAACGATTCTGATTTATCAGAAGCCTACAGTAATGCAAATCAAATATTAATGATAATGTAGATTTGTCTTTGATTTACCGTCACATTAAATCTATGTATGAGTTCTTAGAAATTCTCTCAATGCAGGTGCTTCCTCTCTGTAAGCACGAATTGTTTGTGTTTTTCCATCATGGCATTTCACTGTGACTGTTACTATATTTACTTCCACATCTGAAGAAAACTGGGGGATATACGTTTTCTACTTTACAATTCGAGGTGAGTAGTTTCTTTAATTCAGAAATAGACCTAAACTCTTCTGCTGACACCCATCACTCATTCATTATTATGATTTATTTCCTTCTATCCAGTAGTTCACACTTTCCAAAGGTGAACGAAAACAGAGCAACGTATGCAGACAATGGAACGAAAACAATTACTCAATATACGAAGTGGGCCGGGTCGGATTTGAACCAACGACCCCCGCCATGTCAAGGCTAGTTCAAAGTGATTTCTGGAGAGGTTTTGAGAGCTTTCTAAAACAAACAAATAATCATCGTAGCACACAGGATAGGTTAAACTATGCACGTAGATATATATATCCACACCTTACAACAAGCCGACTGCAGTGAGCTTCTTGAATTGAGTCAGGAAAAACGTATTCATGCTATGAAGAGTCTTGCAGCTTTAGCAAAATACCTAGGATGTTATGACAGGTGGCTGCAGCTCAGACAAAAGTTCCAACTTAAATGGTCCAATGCAGACCCCTATGCACGATTTTAGCTTAGTGCTCAACAACGGAAAAGACCTTAACTATATGCTCACCTGGGTGAAAGAGACTTATTCAAGGCTTCCACCGACGTATGCCAATGTGTTAATATTTAATACATTAACGGGATTACGGTCATCGGAAGCATGTATGGCAATTGGTCTTATCCATACCGATTCGAATAATTGCATCAATCAATCAGCTCATACTCTGGAGCACTTTAGGTTCCCTGGTTTCATCAGACGCACTAAGAAGGCTTACAACTCTGTCTACAATGATAGAATTATCGAAGCAGCAAAGGATACCATCACCAACCAAAGTTATTTGGCAAATACTTGCATGATGTCCTATATCCAGCCGAGGTAAGAACTGCAGTAGAATGTATGGCTTATACCTTTTACAGGGATAATCCATTTGAAGTAATCACACTCCTATTTGGTTATGGTAGTAACGGCAAAAGCGTATTCACTGATACAGTGACCGCACTACATGGTACAAGGAATGTTAGCAACGTACCTTTATCTTTAATGATCAAGAATCAATTCGCATTATCTGATCTAGAAGGTAAAGATGTGAATATAGATGCCGAGCTATCTAGTGCTACTATATACGATACAGCTATCCTGAAAAAACTAACAGGAAGACAGCCTATGAGGATAGAGCGGAAAAAACAACATGCGTATGACACAAAATTACATACTAAACTTTGGTTTAGTGCTAATAAGATACCCCAAACTGCTGATAACTCAGATGCATATTATAGAAGAATGTCAGTTATTTCCTTCCCGCATAAGTTTGAAGGCCAGATCGCCGATCCAGATCTCTCAAAGAAATTAACAACAGAAGAGGAGCTTTCAGGCATATTCAATGTCTTGATGATAGCATTAAGGCGCATTTTGCACAACAGGGGAATTTACCTAAATGAGGGATTGCACAGAAGAAGATAAGACATCTAAAGAGGAATTTTATCGAGCATATGTGCTATATTGTAAAGAAAACAATTTACCTATACAGTCAAAGGAAAACTTTGGTAAGATATTGAAAAGGAACTTTCAAGAAGGAAGAGAATCATCTGGTCTTCGCAGACCCGTATGGAAAAAGGTTAGGCTAGTGGTGGAGTTGGAGGAGGAACAACAAATGGAAGACTCAGAAAAGCGCCGGCCTCCAATGCAATTTAATTGAACTAAATCGATGTACTTTTTTTATTCCTGAATAGTAGTAAAAAGAAAAAACACAACCCTGACGGATAAGATTTTGTAATTTGGTTATAGAATATTTTGTGCTCGAATCACTAGCGATACTCTCCTCGTCAGAGTATCCATAGTAACCATAGTACATATTCAATCCAGAATCTAAAAAAAACGTATAATAT
>JBKOWU010000333.1:0-3579 GCA_046724555.1 Thermoproteota archaeon
TCCATATTGTAGATGGATCCATGGAACGGTTTAGTAAACATGGATTTTTACCAGTGAGTATAGATAAGAAGCCATTTCGTATATCTAATTTTGGTATATCATCAATAATCTTGTTCTTCCTAGCATTTGGGATCGATATGCGAGGAAAAAACAAATCAAGAGTAACAACAACCATCATTATAGTGGGTGGTGCGCTTATCGGAATAACCGCATTAGGAGTATCAGTGATGGATAAAACAGTAGCGACACTTTCGACAGTAATTGTAACAGGATATGTAATAATGGGGCTTGGGATACTGAGAGCTATACAACAGAGGAAGCATGCATCCAAAATTCTCTAAACTATACCTAAAAGAGTAATTTGAGCAGTCGCAAAAAATTGAGGAATATGTTCCGAAAACTGACGCACACGTTATAGATGATCTACTAACTCGTCAGCGAGAAAATCCTCTATCATACCAGTCTATATACTACAAGTCTTTACAGAAGAATGGCACTCATTACGCAACAAATCAATAATTAACACTAGAGATGCTCAAAGACGAGCATTTAGAAGCTTGAAGAAAAAGGGTGAGCAGTAGAAGAAAAGAAGATACCCAGAGGCTTAAACAATCACAAGCTTCTAAGTTACACCGTAATTGAATTATCTTTAACTTATCACCAAGAAAATATAGTGTATTGGTTGTTTATCATGATCGAACCCGTATACTTATAACCACGAGAACTTTATACATATTGATTGAATGACGAAAAAAAGGCAAAACCCTCAATCATGATTTCAACGGCAACTGTTGCTGTAGTGATCGTGTCTACTGCTGCCATGATTCTTGGAATGCAAATCCAAACATCCCATAACGTGTTAGCACAAACTGTTAAGAGTAATACAACAACAGCAGCAAATACTGTTGTAAGAGTTACCCCAAGCCAATCAACTAACAAAATATTTTGGATAAGTACAGTACACTTTGATGGGACAACAACCATACACAAGGGCGTTGCATGTGATAATTGCACTCAGAATACTCCACCGCATCCAGCCGAGGCGTTTCCAAATACTACACTGCCTGCTGGACCAGGACTCGTGTTAAGACCACCCAACAAAGTAGGAGCTTGGGATATGAGAGCATTTACCTTTGCTCCAGATCAAATAGTGGTTAATCAAGGCGATACGGTTACTCTTCATTTCTTAGGAGTAGAAGGTCCGCATCATGTCATAACTGTCGAAGGTGTTGGAACCTTTCCACTTGATAGGGGACAAATCCACACAGTATCGTTTATCGCGGACAAGCCGGGATCAATAACTTACTCGTGTAGCGTACATGTGCCGAACATGGTTGGCGAGATATTGGTACTTCCTAAACCAGCATAGTAGATAACAAGTGCCCAAAAGGTGCTCACTCTCTCACTTATTTTTACAATAATTCAACATATACAAATAAGTAATACAAGCGAACCTTATTCGAAGAAATTACTTCACCATTGAATTGGGCTATTTTTGGGTGGAAAAATTGACTCTTGGTCTTGATCGGCGCCTAATTATATCGTTATATTAGTACTACTGGTTGTACAATGCTATTATGTAACTGGAAAACTATATCTTATTCAATTAAAGAAAGAGATCTGCTTATAATACATTAATAGGATCAACTAACACTTTTGGGTTGATCTTTGGTGTTTCGTTTGTCTACTATGTAGCCACCGGGCTCCAGGAAATATCCACCTGGCCCTTCCATTGCTTTTGTAAATTCTTTTTGTTTATGCAGATGTTCAATATACTGTTTATTGTCTTCCTTTTTGTGATCGTTCATTACGCTTTCGTAGTCCAAACCGCACATATTGAAATATTGTAGTTCATACCTTAAATGACTTTACAGTAAGAACTTTGAAATTCAAGAAATGATTTAATTTGCAGAGGATTATTAGTTAGGCGACTTGCATATACTATCTTATAGTTACCTTGACAAAAGTTCAAAGCCTAAAGCCACTGACTTAATCTCAAGAACCTGTCATAATAAATAAACCTAAACAATTAGATCACGATAACTTATCTCTGGCCAACAATAGATATGAAATGCTTATCTCTCAAACAACCATATGCAGAACTTTTGGTATCAGGAAAAAAGACTATAGAATTGAGAACCTGGAATACTCGCTTCTTATTATTTGGTACATGCTTCAAAAAATGTCGATAAGCAAAGATCGGAATCCTTAGGTATTGATCATGATATCCTCACATATGGGGCAATTATAGGGGCTGCAGTATTATACAATGTCAAACTTTATAAAAACAAAACACAACTTGAAATGGATATAAATAAACATTATGCAGATATCGAAAAATTTGGATTTTGCAAGTATGGATTCATGATAAAGAATGCACGCAGATTTCGAAGCTCCTGTCCTGGTAAGTTGAAATTCTTTGAAGTTGACTATCCTGTTAGTTTTTGACTGCTATCTTCAAATGATAAAACTTCAATGCTAACCTAACTATGCCAATTATCACTATATGTCCAAGTCAAAGCGACCATGAACCTGATATTTATTAATGATCTACCTTCTTTATTAATAGCATGAGTGACGAAACAAAAAGAGAAGAAGTTAGGGAAGAAACTCATGAACTAGAAGATACTGAGCAAGATGAGTTAGAAGAAGATGATGACGACTATGAGGGGGATGAAACTGATCAGAATACATAATACAAAAAACGATAGTTTTGCATATATACAGAAGAAGAAACAAGTATGAAGTGAGTAAGACTTAGGAAATAGTCTAATTTGCAGAATGTTAGTTAGCCTAACTCGCCTACTACCCACTCCAAAATGATAAAACTTTGGTGCAAGAGTTAGGTATAGAAGAAATTAACTACGATTTGAATAATATCTATCTAGTTGATATCTGTTACTTTCATATTTCATATTGAAAAGATATGATTGAAAGTACGACAGGAAGTTCTAAACCATACATATAGTGATTTGTCTTTTCAGTGTGTAGAGTATGAACCACACAACTCTAGGAATAGCTATCGCACTAGGAATGGCTGCAATATTGATTGTAGGAAGCAATTTCAGGGTGCTACAAGCAAATGCACTGGTTATAGACATTCCAACAGGACCACATATTCAAACAGGAGGCAGTCAAGGAACACCAGGACCTCAGGGACCTAAAGGCGATAAGGGCGATACAGGGCCACCAGGACTAACAGGGCCACCAGGACCTCAGGGACCTAAAGGCGATAAGGGCGATAAGGGCGATACAGGGCCACCAGGATTAAACGGTGATACAGGACCTCAGGGACCTAAAGGCGATAAAGGCGATACAGGGCCACCAGGACCTCAGGGACCTAAAGGCGATAAAGGCGATAAAGGCGATACAGGGCCACCAGGACTAATAGGACCAATAGGACCAATAGGACCGCCGTCATAACCTAGACCAGCCAGTCTTCCTTCCATGAGCCAAGAAAAAATGGCTTTAACCAAATTTTTTTATGACATAAGCTGAATGCACTAAATTATTCAGGACACACACCGTTAAAAACCCGCTTTCTGATCTGACATTTTTTTGTATGCATCTTATTAGAAC
>JBKOWU010000010.1:0-3352 GCA_046724555.1 Thermoproteota archaeon
AACAACCATGGCATTGGCAAAGCTATCGGAAGTGTCAAGTTGTTATATACCAACGGACATGGCAAAGGTTATGATAGTAATGAAGACTCTATTTTTGTCGAAGCAGACCCAGTAAGGATAGGCCAAGTTATTTCAAACCTATTAAACAATGCCATTAAATTCACTAGATTAGAAGTTGGAGAACATCCAGAAGACAAGACCATAACTATCATAGTGGATAATAAAGATGATAAGGCTATTGTTGTGAGCGTCGAAGATACTGGTAGCGGTATAGACCCCGAGATATTCCCAAAGTTATTCTCAAAATTCGTCACTAACTCAGATGCGGGTACCGGATTGGGCCTGTTTATCTCTAAAAATATTGTTGAAGCTCATGGTGGCAAGATGTGGGCTGAGAATAATAATGATGCTTTTGGGAAAAGAACAAGAGGAGCTAGATTCTGTTTTACTCTTCCAATAATAGATAATTCAACCAATCAATCGATAGAAACAAAATCAGATACAGTAAATAAGCATGGAGGAAGGTGAGATGGGGTCATCATCATCATCACTATTCCATAAACCTAAATCGTTATTGCATTCTAAATATGAAATTCTAATTAAATATACACTTGTACCTTCAATTCCTCTTTCAATAATAGCAATTCTATCTATCAATCCCAATACTTGGGTAGCGTCCGAAATTCACCATTTTTACATAGAGTTGTTTGCAGTAATACTTGCTGCAGTATTGGCATTCTATTACATAGCTAGAGCTCGCACATTAAATGATAAATTCAGTCTGTTTATAGGGATAGGGTTTCTCACCAGTGCTCTTATAGATTTGCTACACGTAACAGTATCTTATATTTCAATAAGTGATCCAGTATTCTTGAAATACTTCATTCCTCAGACATGGTTTGCTGGAAGAATATTTCTAAGTGCAATGTTAGTTATGGCAATTGCAAAGTACTCTACGCTGTCATCCCAAAGGGAAGGAGGAGGACAAGAAAAAAAACAGAAGCAGATGGAAATAATAGAAGAAGGAATACAAAAACCAAACAAACTACAAAAAACTGTAGTAGTTTATTTAACAATACTTGCAATATTTGCAGCAAGCGTTGCCCTAAGTTCCCTATTCTTGGTTTTTCCAGCTAGCGTAATAGATACTTATTCTATACATAGGCCATATGAGATACCTTCACTTGTATTATTTATAGTAGCATTGATTTATTTTTATAAAAATCATCTTTATGAGAGAAAGGATGCCTTCTATAAAGGTTTATTAGGATATTTGGTTGTTGATATCTTTTCTCAAATAATAATGTCTTATTCTGCTGCGTCATTTGACACAGCACACAATGTAGCTCATGTTCTCAAAGATGCTGGTTATTTTATTAACATCATAGCACTAGCATTATCAAGTATTGAATATAATGCAAGGTTAAGGCAAAGCAATAATATGCTAATAGAAAGAGAAGAAACAATTCGTGTTCAATATGAAAGACTAAAAGAATCAGATAACATGAAGAATGAATTTATCAATGTAGCAGCTCATGAATTGCGAACACCTATACAACCTATTCTTAGCTTAACTGAAGTTCTTCGATCCAAGATAAGCAATACTGAGCAGCAAGAAGTATCAGATGTTATTCTCAGGAATGCAAAGAGATTACAGAGGCTGACAAACGACATATTGGACGTAACAAGAATTGAAAGCCAATCGCTAAATCTAAAGAAGGAATGGTTCGACTTAAATGATGTAATAAGCAACACTGTAGATGATATAATAACAAATACCGAACTTACAAAACCATTCGAGAAACGTATTAAGCTGCTATATCAGCCTCATGATATCTTTGTAGAAGCTGATAAAGCAAGGATAACTCAAGTAATTTTTAATCTACTAAACAATGCGGTTAAATTTACTGAAGCAAAGGAGAATGGAGGAACAGAAGGAGAAAGAATTGTAAGTATTGCTGCGGAAAATACCGATGATAGCCAGGCTGTTGTCACTGTTAGGGATAGTGGTATAGGCATAGACATGGAAATATTGCCTAGGTTATTTGAAAAGTTTGCCTCTAAATCTTATCAAGGGACTGGGTTAGGTCTATTTATATCAAAAAGTATTGTAGAAGCTCATGGTGGCAAGATATGGGCGGAGAATAATACTAAGGAAAGAAACGGAGCTACATTTAGGTTCAGCCTACCAATCCGCAAAGAAAACAGCGTCATACTCAACAGCGAAGTAAATCAGCTCATGACAAAATAATTGTGATAATTTCAATAAAGAGCACAAAGCAATGCTAGAACATTGCAAAATGATACTAGAACAGGATCCTGGAAAAATTGCTATCGATCCAGACAAGTTTGACAAACTTATCACTGCATTAAGAACAGCAGTAGATAATGATGGAACACTGGATAAAGAAACTACGTCATACAACGATATATTTGATGCTTTTAGGCTAGCTTTGAAGTTTTATCAATTTCAAGAGAGAACTGATTAAAGTTAATCACCTATTGCCACTCATCCATTTGGAGATTGGTATATGTAAAATGTTATCCATTGAGTCCATAATGGATAAGAATTTTAGTTCTTATGTATCACTCTGGCTAGCTATAATCTTATAGCACTACCTTACCATGTCCATCCATCCATCCACATTTTATTTATCAACAGACAGACAAAGCTAAAAAAACTGAACAATGTAGTATTTATGTGTCTATTGAGAGACAAACAAAAGAGGGATCTAATATGTATAGAGTCTTCAGAATCTCCAAGCCACTATTATAAAATATATGCTTTACCTATTCAAGGCTGATGATTGAGACAACAAAAATGACAAGCCTAAAGGTTATGGCTATTGTGTCGTCTCTAGTATTTGCATCGTTGGGTAGTATGGCTATCCTCACACAACATCCACCGACAATAGCAGCTTATGCACAACAACAATCGCAAACCTTTACAGCTAAACTAAGTGGCAAAGACGAAGTACCGCCTGTAAACACGCAAGCAACAGGCACCGCTCAATTCCAGCTAAGTTCTGACGGAAAGGAAATAAACTATGATCTATCTTCCACAAATCTACAAGGCTTTATGATGGCTCACATCCACCAAGGTAAATCAGGAGAAAACGGACAACCAGTAGCTCCGCTTCAAATGGGAAAAGGAAAGATTACATCTTCTGATCTCCAGGGAGCATTAGCTGGTAAACAAATATCAGATTTGGCAGATCTTATGAAAAATGGGGGAGCATATGCCAACGTCCATACCGAGCAAAATCAAAATGGTGAAATCCGAGGTCAAATAATGAGTGGGTAAGGAGAACATACGTAGTACTATAGAAGAAACAAAGAAGCCAACAATTAG
>JBKOWU010000237.1:0-2235 GCA_046724555.1 Thermoproteota archaeon
AAGTTTTGACCTGCTAGATGGAGAATAATATGTATAGCGTAGCTCATTCCATGTATTGATTAGTTTGCTTACAGCAAAACGTATTCTCAGTTGTTCTTCTTTTGGGAGATTCTTATCAATATCTTCTTTTATTGCAACTTCATCTGTGATAAGGCTGCTAACCATGGGATTGTTCAGTAATGCATTAACAAGTGTGTAAGGTTCATCCGGCTTTACCATCAGAGAATCATAATGATATACTGCTCCAACTGAAAGTGTATCCCGGTTTGTATAAACGAAACCACCGCCTATATGATTTAATGTTACATCACCGGCAAAAAGATGTGCAGCGCCCTCATTTGGCTGTATTCCAAATCTCTGATCAATAATCTGCTCAGGTAATTTTACTACTACCTTAACACCTTGATATAATTCTTCGGTAGTAAATTTATGTCTAGCACCAGTTATTTCTGCTATTTCTGAATTTACTCCATCAGCTGCGATTATTGCCTTTACTTCAAACTCTTGAAGTTCATTAGTCTCAATTACTGTTCTATCCTTCTGCCAACTAACCGATTGAACATGAACCCCATTAACAATACCACCGCCTTGCCTTTCAGCACTTTCTGCTGCTTGTTTTGCAAACCAAGGATTCAATTTATTTAGAAGAACCGAATAGCCGAAATTAGATTGATATTCATGAGCACGAGTAAGATCAATTGAAAATATCTTATCTTTTGATGTAGCATGTAAGATATATTTTGTAATAGGTCTTTCCAGAGGAGCTTCGCTTAGAAATTCTTGACCGTAGACGTCTTCAACATTGTAGACCTTTCCATTTTTTGGTTTCTTTGAGTAAAGAATTCCACCAGATACATTTTTTGAGCCAACTGTCTTACCAGCTTCTATCAGAACAGCCTGTTTTCCTAGATTTGATAATTGTTTTAGAGCAGCTAACCCGGCTGAACCGCCTCCAATTATTGCAACATCAAAATGTTCCATTATTTACTTCTAACTCCCATAATTAGTTCTTTTTGTTTTCTCAATTCCTCAATCATAACAGGTATTACATCTTCCATTCGGCCTTTGATGAAAATATCACATTCATCTTTAATTGGTGAATTTGCATCTGTATTAATTGCAATGACGAATTCGGACTCTTTCATTCCTGCAGTGTGCTGCATTGCTCCGCTGATTCCCACAGCAACATATAACAATGGGCTAACCCTTCGGCCACTAGTTCCTATCACTCTGTCAGGAATCATATAAGTAGAAGTTATTTTCTCGCTTGTAACATATGGTTTCTTTGAAATTGGCAGTGAGACGCCTACCTCTGCATCCAACTCCTTTGCCAATTCCTCAATTAATTTTATATTTTCTTCTGGTGAATCTTTAATTCCTCTACCAAAACTTATGATCGCTTTATGGACATCAAAATCAACGGCACTCTTGATAATCTTACGATTTAATATCTTTACATTAAGATCTTGCTTTTCTATTCTTGGAGTATAATCTACAATTATTCCGTTCCTTGCAGCATCAGGAACTAGAGGAGCAAATACTCCTGGAATTATACTACATGCTTGAGGATGATACTCTCTTTCTATAGTAGGATTCCGGTTGTCAAGACATAGAATAGTAGTCCATAGAAATCCTGAAAAATCAGGTCTGTACATTTCAAGTGTTTTTGCATAAGTCATCATCTGACCTTTTGTCTTATGTTCATGTTTGATTTCAAGGTCTTCAACTACAAGCTTATTAATATCAGAAGCAAGACCTGACTCTAATTCTGCTAACACCGTAGACGATAAATGTCTACCTATGTTGTCTGCAGCAAAAAACATGTACCGCGGTTTTTTGAATTGTTCCCAATCTTCTGGAGAAATCTTTGCTATACATTCTCTATTCATAGCAATTTGGCTTATTATTTTAGTATCAATTATATTCCTTGGATATTGTAATTCTGGATCTTCTGCATAAATTACTGCGTCTGCTCCATAGAATATCAATTCTTTGCACAATTTTCTGACTTTATTTCCCAGCACTATAGCGACAACTTTTTCATGTGAAGAATATTTTTTGTTAAAATGATCCATAAGTCTTCTAGCTTCACCGAGCATTTCCAAGCTAACAGGAATTGGTTTACCTTCTTCATGTTCGATTATTACAAAGAGGTGCTTGTAACGGCCGTCTTCAGATGTGATCACAGTCATTTGATTATAATTCCTCCTAAAACATCATGTATTTTGGCAACAA
>JBKOWU010000192.1:0-2625 GCA_046724555.1 Thermoproteota archaeon
CTTTGCAACTACAAATAAAAACAAGTATCTGGAAAGCCAGTTGATTCTCGAACAATATGATATCAGTATTGAGTTATATAATGTTGCCTTAATAGAAATACAATCGGATTCAATAGAAGCAATTGCAATAAGTAAAGCAAAAAGTGCATTTGCAGAAATATCAAAACCTGTTATTGTGGAGGATGACGGCTTATTCATAAATGAGTTGAATAGTTTTCCAGGTCAATATTCATCTTATGTTTACAAAACTATCGGAAATAATGGAATTTTAAAATTACTGCTTGACTCGAAGAGTAGATCTGCTGTATTCAGATCGTATTTCACATATTACGATGGAAAAACAAAGCCTAAAAGTTTCAGAGGTGAGGCATATGGTAGGATTTCATATAGAATAACGGAGGGTGGATGGGGTTATGATCCCATATTTGTCCCTAGAGGATCTATTCTGACTTTTGGCCAGCTGCAAATTCGAAATATGAAAAGTGGCTTTTCGCATCGCGCAAAGGCACTAAACCTATTTGCGAAATGGTACCAGAATGCGTATTAATAATGCATCATACTTGTGAATTTGATTATGTTACCATAATTATACACATGTAGAGTGGCTATTTAGCACCTGACATAACCGTAATGTATTTCAACATTGGCATTTCATTATTCTTATCTGTATTATCGCATATGAAGGCGTGATTAAAAAGATCATACTCTCATTGTCGATTAATAAGCACAGCGAATTTATACCTAATTGCAATTTAAATTGTAAATTGTAAATCTTTAACTCATTGTTGCCTTTAAGGCATCGTTGTTCAAGTGAATAAGGAATTCTGTAGTTTGCAACAATTATTGTGTAAACGAGCCTGCTCACAATAGCCCTACAAAAAACTTGCCTTTTTTTCTAGTCTCGACTGGGTATTAAGTTTTTTGTCTGTATCGATGATTCCATATTCGTCCATATTTCAAGAGATTTACTGTTGTGAATCTACTATCGCTTCAATTCTCCGTTTATCTTTTGTGACCCATGAGACTCTAATTAAGCCATATATCTCTAGGTCAAGTAGAATCTTATTTAACTCAGATTCATTCAAATCTATGGCATCCTTAGTCAATGCATTTACCAGATCAGAATCCATCATATTACCAGCTTGCTTTATTTTTTCATATATTACGTTGCGTACGGGGTACTTCATACAATATAGAAGTTGTATTATATTACTGGAAGTATATCAATACTATCATATTTTTTAGACCAGAGATATATTCTTGTATAGATATACTTAAGTATTAAGTTCCAATCGTTAATTCAGAACTCCTCAGTCTATTTTGTTCTACCCATAGAATGCCTTGTCTATTGTTTTTGGCATTGCAGACGTAACGCTCTTCCTTATAGATTCATACCAGTCTTCTACATCTTTTGTTATGGAAGGCTTTACCATATGTAATGACTTTCCAAAGTCAGTCTTAGAGATAACTCTAGATTTCGAACGTAAGGCGCTGACTGCTGCTTCTCTGCATAACGCAACTAAATCTGCTCCGCTAAATCCTTTTGTAGATTGGGATATATCTTGCAAGTTAACATCAGAGGCAAGTGGCATTGAAGAAGTTATCAGTTTAATAATTTCAAGTCTTGCCTGCTCATCTGGTGTACCAATATACACTATCAAGTCCAATCGTCCTGGACGAAGCAAAGACGTATCTATAAGATCGGGTCTGTTTGTAATGCCCACAGTTATAACTTCTGAATTGCTGGAGTCATCTATTTCAGTTAAAATTTGAGAAAGTACTCTTTCATTACCAAAAGCATCATCTTCACCTCTTGGTCTTGCAAGAGAGTCAAGTTCATCGAATACTACTACACAAGGTGAAGAAGCTTTTGCCTTTCTGAAAATCTCCCGTATTGCTTTTTCAGACTCACCGACCCATTTGGATAGAACTTCAGGACCCCGGACAATTATTATATTAGTATTACCCTCAGTTGCTAAAGATTTTGCTATAAGAGTTTTACCGCATCCTGGGGGTCCAAACAAAAGTGCACCCCGGGGTGGTTTGATGCCCATTTTTGAAAAACTTTCAGGTTCTTTTATCGCAATAATTAGATTGTCATATAAAGTTCGTTTTGCATCATACAAACCTCCTACGCTATTCCATCTAACACGTGCAGCTTCAACATAAAATTCCCTCATCGCAGTAGGTATGATTTCTTTCATCCCTTCTTTGAAGTCTTTGTTTGTAATCTCTATAACCTCAAGTGCGTCGGATGAAACTTTCTCTCCCTGTAAATCAATTTCGGGTAAATAGCGTCGTAACGCTTTCATAGCAGCTTCTCTACACAAGGCTTTGATATCTGCACCAGTATAGCCATGGAGTTCAGAGGCCAATTCCCGCAGGTCAATATCATTTGCAAGCGGCATACCTCTCGTGTGAATTTGAAGAATTTCTAATCTACCTTCAGCATTTGGGACACCGACTTCTATCTCTCGATCGAACCTACCTGGACGCCTTAATGCGGGATCAAGACTTTCAGGCCTATTTGTAGCGCCAAGTACGATCACATTTCCACGATCTGACATACCATCCATTAAAGATAAGAGCTGTGCAACAACTCGTTTTTCAACGTCGCCGAAGGCT
>JBKOWU010000225.1:0-12468 GCA_046724555.1 Thermoproteota archaeon
TTATTGTTCCTTAACCGACGTTGCCGTTGCAGTTAACTTCTTTTCCTGTTGGATTAGTACAAGTTGTTGATGGAGTGCCTATAGCGTGTTGGTTACATTTACCTGAATTGCCTGTTTCACAACTCTTTTTTGCTAAAGCACTATTATAGGATAGAGAAGGAGCCAGTGCCAGTGCTGCTGCTATTGCTACTATTACAATTGCCAACGTTAATGTTTTGGTATTCATCCGAAAAATCATATGGCATACCTTTATAAAAATCTGTTCAGGCAGGTACTCTAGAAAATTACTGAAAAAAGGAAATGTATAGTATTTAGGCTATTGAATGTGATTTTCTAAGAAGTTTCCATCATTGTATATAGCATTAGTGTTAGCACTTTCAGCGGTGCTAGTGCTAGCTCCCAACATCTCCCACCCATGGGGTTGTAATTTGAAGAAGTGTAAGTGTTAGTGTTAGTGTTTGTCCATTCAGTAACAACTCCCCGTCTTTGCTCCTCTTCTTGTCTTATTAGTACCTTTTCAATCTCTTGTCGCATCATTGGCCTCCACGTATCTTCAAAGGAATTGAATTCTTTTAAATTATTAAAATATTTCACATGTAAATTCGCCTGGACCTTTCAGAAAACCTAGACCCATGGTTACGAACGACCTTCGCAGCGTCGGTCATAGCCAGTAAATCTTTAGAAAACCTATAGCTATCTTCAAATCCTTTATCTTCTCCCTCTAATCCTAAATCTGTAAGCCTATGATGTGCTATAGATAACTCATCCATCTGAGATTCTGGAATTAGGTTTAGTATTAGAGATGATCTCTAGCAGAGTATTTATTACGCCGAAACCGTAACACGGTGGACTTTCTCACAGGCCGATTAAATATCCACAATGAAGATCCAAAAATGGGATTATATTCTACTTGAGATTTATCGATATATGATTCCAAGGCTAAGTATATTTCGGTTGTTTGCAGAACCGTTCTGACTTTCAGAAACCGTTGGAGCTGATTGAACAAAAAAAGAAACACTGATAAAAAATACAGTACAATGGAGACGCTTCTATCTATAATATTTAGTTTAATTACATGAGGTCATTTTCAGTTAAAGTTAGTCATTTTGCAAACGTTATAGTTCAAATAATACGCAGACCATTATGTACATATAAGATTGCCAACAGCTTATGTATTAATTCTATGTGATTATAGTCACTCAGAATCCGAGATCATTTGCGAATTATGCAAGTTACCCAATATAACAGAGGTCAACAGAGTGGAAGGTCCTTACGATATTATTGTAAAGTTATCTGATAATAGCATGGAAGCACTAAAAGAATCAATAGGAAAGCATATGACGAAAATTCGTGGAATACAATCTACGATAACATTGATGGCAGAACAATAATGGCTACCACTTGGGTGTTATCTTTTTTTCTTTCTTTTTTATCCTTATCCGTCTATAATAGACCTATAACAAATTCCTATAATAGGTATTCGATAATATAGGTGTACATATGATTACCTGGGCGCTATCTGAATTTGGTATAAATAAGTGGAATTTATGATTTAATGTTTTGGATATGTACAGCAATGTCAGACAAGAGCAGAGCAATGAGAACAAGAAGACTGCAATTATCACTGGCTGCGGAAGAGGCATAGGAAGAGAAGTAGCACAACATTAGCAAAAAGTCAGTCAATGTAGTTGTTTATTTCAGAACTCAGAACGAAATTACTTCTATGATGCAAGAAATCAAGAAAATAGGCAGCAATTCCTGGGTCTTAGGTACAAATTGCGATGTGATGATGCCTTCTCAAGTCAATTCTCTTGTCAAATTGACTGTAGAGAGGTTTGGAACTGACACTATAGATATACTGTAATAATAAATACGAATTTGAAAAGTGCTTTTGTTTTCGCAAAGGCTGTTTTGCATTACATGACCTCAAAAAGTTCAGGAGTTTAATAAATGTAAATTCTGGTGCAGGGAAGATGGATTTTGCTAATTTATCAGCGTACTGTGCAAGCAAATTTGGACATTGGGGTTTAATGGAAAGCCCTGCCTCTCGAAGTTAGTGAATATGGAAATATCAGAATGTTGACATTATTTCTTGGCTGCACTTTTATGAAGTTTGAAATTCAGATAGTAAAATAAAATTTAAAATTAAGAACGTGATCCTGTCATAGTGTTAGTATTCTTAAATTTTGATTTTGATACTATCCTCATCAATTCTGGTTTCATAAACTGTCTGATTATAGGTCTTAATATAAGACATAAGTTGGCCCACATTTTCGAAAAACTTTTGCCAAGTTTGGGGTAAGGGTTCCATCTCTTGAGATGGAGTTAAAATAGGTTCCGAAAGCTTCGTTCCAGTTGTAACATCAAATTTCGCACCATGAAAAGGACATGTTACTGTATTTCTTGTTAAATTACCCATCGAGAGTAAGGCGTTCATATGACCACATCTATCGCTTATAGCATAGAATTTGCCACCTACATTTGCAATTAATACTTCTTTTCCATCGACCTCCGTATGTTTCATCTTTCCATCAGAAATTTCACTTACCTTTGCTACTTCAATAAACTCGTTTTTGCTCATGTACTCTCAGCAGTGTTTCTTATAGACATATATTTAAGAGCAGCTAAATTCGTGGCAATTTTTTGCGCATGTTCGAAAGATTTGTACAAGGAAAAAAAACAGATACTAGATTCCTCAAGATCAAGCCTAGTCAATGATTACTAATGATCTCTGAGTCTTCGGTTCGGTTTAAGTCCGCTACTAAATAATCTATTTCTTAACGGTCTATAATGCAGTAATAGTGCCTGCTTACCTTTAGGGAACATTTGCCTTTTCGATTCATTCCACTATATAGATGACTGGACCTGTTAGCAAAAGGCTAATTGAGATTGCCACCAATAACAAATCTGCTTCATACATATCGGCCAACAAACTATCAAGAGGACTTAGCAATTGTAAAGCCAATCATTTCAATATAAACAAAATTGAAGCAATCCCAGCTAGTATTCCTGCAATCAATGCAATATTACCTGCTACGTCTAGCAGGCCGCAGGAACAGCCATAGTTTCTGGTGATCCGACTATATTAGAAAAAGCTCCTCTGTACCTGCTGCATCGGTAAGCTTGGGTACCTATTGCGGCTTGATATTCTTTTTTATTTTATTTTTTTCGTTGTTGCTGAATTTGCTGTGTTAGCGTCTTGAGTTCTCCATCAAGGCCTGATGCAAATTCTTGTGGTGCGTCTGGTAGATTTGGTATAGGTGCTCCTTGAGGAATACCATCAATAGCTTCAAGCTCTCCGCCGTCGCCAAATGGAGACGAACCATTGAAGATTTTAGATAAGCCTGAACTTTCAGCTGTAAACGTCCATTGTTGATTATGCAAGTTTCTACTCTCAAGTTCCTTTACTTCTGGCATGCCAGAAGTATCTAACTTTGGTACTGGCAAGGCCTTATTCCAATTTACTCCTAATGTCTCCAGAGCTTTAGCAAATACTTTCTCGTGAGCCAAGTCACGAACTATCAAATAAGAAACGGTTGCTCTATATGCTTTATTATTACTCATTTGGTAGAGCCTGCATTTCTGAAGTCTTCCGGTTGCTTCTAACATAAGATTATAGAGCATATTTAAAACCAAATTACCGCTATCGTAAACGTAAGTAGCAGACCAAGGATTACCTGCTGCATCTACAGGTCTAGAACTCTGGCCAGCAACTAGAAAATGATGAATGTTAGGAGAATCTAAAGCAACTGAAAGAGGAAGCTGACTATTACTAAAGTCTGATGGCATAGGTGACGATGCTCCTTCAAGTAGCATATTGATTGTATTTGAAACTAGCTCTACATGGCCCATTTCTTCTGTTGCAATTGATCTGAGTAAATCTTGATACGCTTTTGCTTCTCCTCTGAAATTCATGTTTTGAAATAAATATTGCATCATTGTCCTCATTTCTCCGAATTGTCCACCAAGACCTTCTTGCAATGCTTGGGCAGCTTTTGGATCTGGTTTATCTGATGGTGGTATTCTATTAGGTAGTTGATTTATTGACGAAAACATTATTCTATTCTTTCTGAAGCTGTTTGCTAAACTAGTTATTGCTTTTAGCTGTTTCGTACAGTATATTATTTCATTATTTCATGTAATTATTGGGAGGAGTTTATGACTCCATAAGATATCAAATTCAGGGAAGTTTCTGACTTGTCACTTATCTTCGCACCAGTCAATTTGGCGATATGTCAAGAAGATTAATAATTAATGTAAAATACTATCTGCATAGAATATATCTTCTTGATCCCTTCAATAATTATAACACACAATATCCTTTCAACAATGATATTTATAATATATCAAAAGGCCGAATTTTAGGCCGCGCATGCATTTTAATATTATGTTAACTATCTCTTTATTGTATAACACAACCGTGAAGCGAAAAGAAGACAACAGTAGACGGCGGCCATTTGCTGGTCTCATGTTAGTCGTATTGTATTTTAGCAAAAAGGCCAAAGCCTTGATAATTATCGGCGCTGTTTTGGCAGCAATTGGTTTTATTGGTGGTTCTTATTTTGGCTCTATTGTGGTAACAGAAGTATCCCAAGGAAAGATTAACCAGGTTACGTCTACTCCATATCAAGTTAATGGCATAGATCCTTTTTTGTCTGAAAAGATTCTTTTTGGCATTGGTATATTGGGAATTGCAATAGTTGGTTTGGGAATTGCATCGCGTAAACGTGATAAAGATAATTTGGAGAAGTTAAAATAGTGTCAGCACAAAGCTGCTTCGACTGGTTAGATTGGCTTACCATTATATTATGCCCTCTCCGCGCCTCTCTGTGCATGTCTTTAGACAAAAATGTCGATTCTTGACATAGATAATATCGTTTGCTAATCTGAAGTATCAGGACGTAAAAGAGATGGATTCAAACATAAACCCTCAAATTACAATGGCAGAAACATATTCTTATCTAAAAATAGATATTTGTATACACGAGTGATATTATATTGATAGAGGAATAAATGTTGATTCATAATAAATGTGGACATTTTATCAAGCCTTAAAATTGCTTCATTGAATAATTAGGTTTCTATCCATGGAAACCTTCCATACTTTTTATAGTATTCGACCAATCCCCCTTCCATGAGCATCTGTCGCATGAAGGTTGGAACAGGTCTGGCTTGAAATGTTTCTCTACTTACAAGATTGTGTGCAGTAAATTTCGCTATATCCACAGCAATCTCGTCTCCTTGGTTCATTTTTCCTTTTATTTCAGGTATCTCAAGTGCTGGCAAACCAACAGTGAAGGAATTTCTGTAGAAAATGCGTGCAAAGCTTTGAGCTATAACCGCCGAGATACCTGCATATTTCAATGCCACTGGGGCCTGCTCTCTACTGGAGCCGCCTCCAAAGTTTCTACCAGCAACAATTACATCGCCATTTGATATTTTCTTGTGAAAATCAGGGTCA
Source organism: Thermoproteota archaeon (assembly GCA_046724555.1). Classification (GTDB taxonomy): domain Archaea; phylum Thermoproteota; class Nitrososphaeria; order Nitrososphaerales; family Nitrososphaeraceae; genus JAFAQB01. The sequence continues at coordinate 5,462 of JBKOWU010000225.1, forward strand.
TATCCATACATTGCATATTTTGCCATTTCGTATGGATCATTAGTTCTACTCTTGAATCTAAAAGGTATGATGATATCTGTATTGATATTATCTCCAAATACCCAAGCTTTCCCTTTACTAATGCGCATGGGGTTGGACTTATGATTTTGTTGGTTGCTCATGATGATTGAAAGTACCTCCTCGGATCAGTTATCCTTCCTTCTACTGCAGATGATGCCACGGTTGCAGGCGATGCCAAATACACTTTTGATGAAAGCGCACCCATTCGTCCTACAAAGTTCCTTGAAGATGAGGATATACAAGTTTCGTTCTCCCCCAAAGCACCAAGATGGGTTCCAACACAGGCTCCACAGGTAGCATTGGTGAAAACTGCACCTGACTCAAGATAAATCTCGACATAACCACGTCTAATAGCCTCTTCATACACCTTAACAGACGCAGGCGTAACAACACACCGTGTATTTTTATGCACTTTCCTGCCTTTTAATATGCGGGCAGCTACTTCAAGATCTTCAATCCTTCCATTTGTAGACGAACCTATAAACGCCTGATCAATTTCCAGATTTGCTAATTCGTCAGCTGAATGTATTTTGTCGACATTGTCTGGGCCACTAACTTGAGGTTCTATACTGCTACATTGTATTTCAACTTCATCTTTATATTGTGCAGAATCTCCTGATTGGATATCACTTTCCATTCCCGTACTATTATTATTATCGTCGTTAATTCTAGGATTTTCGTCAAGGTATTTTCTTGTAACTTCGTCAACTGGAAATGCAGAGATCTTGGCACCACATTCCATTGAAGCATTACTGATGCAAGCCCTGGAATCCATGCTAAATGTTTTCTTAACATTATCATCTGAAAACTTCCACTCCAATGAATTGTAGTTTGCTCCATCCTCACCTACTTCACCAATATAGTGTAAAATTAAGTCGCGTGCAAATACACCTTTCTCAAAATTACCTGAAAGATTAATCTTGATTGTTTCAGGAACTCTTAACCATAGCTGACCTGTAGCCCATACTGCTGCAATTTCTGTACTTCCAATTCCAGTGGCAAAAGCACCGACACATCCGGCCTGGCATGTATGTGAGTCAGCTCCTAATATCATCATGCCAGGAGCAGCAAGATATTCGAGAATATACTGATGAGATATTGAACCTTCTACTAGCATACAGCTATGGTTTGAAGCAAAATCCCTCATTAACTTATGTAAATTTGCAACTTTTTCATCTGCAGCTGGAAAAGTATGGTCGATAACCAACAAGACCTTCGAGGGATCGTATATTGTGTCAATACCCATTTCATTAAGGGAGCGTATTGCCAAAGGGCCAGTACTATCTTGCGCCATAGCAAGATCCACATTTACAGTAGCAATATCACCAGTCATACTTAGCGTATTGACATTTTTTTTATTTACTTGTTCAGCACTATTCTTCTTTATGTTTATTAATTTTTCAGCAAAGGTAAGAGATTGATTATCAAGAATGTATTTGATCTGAGAATCATCCTGCTTTTGGTGTTGCTGCAGCCGACGTAAGGAAGAATTCGAGGATGACTGAGATGAGGTTGTTTGCATTCAGGCAGTCGTACTGCTTATGCACAGTATTGATTATTATGATTGTAGTACGCCATCTGGTATAATTCTGGGAATTTGCCCCGCACTGCCCACATAATATATCATGGACTACAGGAAAGGATGCCCAACTGTGCAATGAAATGTTACTATAATCCCCTCAGATCCGAGCAGAACCGTTTGGTCGTCATCGCTACCGCATTCTTAAAAATACAGCCAGAGTCATTTGAGATCCACTATACACTATTGTATCTGCTCCTGGACGACATCTATTAAGGCACCCGCAATAGTAAGCGCGTAATAAACATGTAATAGACACCTTTTTCGCGAAATCTATAGCATATCCGCCCTCCCCATTCAGACATTTTCTTGACATTCTGAATAATCAATTTCTACAAGGTTTAAAAATGTGAAATACACTAAGTATATGTCATATGAACAAGGGAGATGGAACAAAAAACACCATTTGAAATTAATGACCACTTAAAGATATTTGGTAAAGACGCAGATGAAGTCGATTATGACAGCGTCGGCCCATGTCCGTTGTGTGGTTCACGCGTAGATGAATTCAACTTTTGTGCTTGTGGTGGAAATTTGGGGTGCGATTAACATTTCATGAACTGAAAGATAATTGGAAAGGAACAACTGATAAAACTGTATAACAATAGCTTGAAGTAAGTGAACCAAAGTCGTATTAGGACGCTGTTGTCGTCATCCATCCATTGATAGGACAACTTACGGTAATCTAAAGAAGAATAATAAGTTTGGCCTTTTATTAGATAGGAAAAAATAAAAGAGAATATGCATAACTTCATCTGATAGTGTAATAGATTTATGTCTAATGATAGCCACGATCTAAAATTTGATAAAATATGTGATGAAATATTTGCACTTAGTCCTGCTGTACGGTCTGCCATAGTTATCGACAAAATGGGTAGACTTGTAGCAGGAGGAATGAGGAAGGGTATTACTTCAATGGAAGAGAAGGATGATACTCAAAAACTCTACGTTCAATTTGCTCTACGAAGTGTAATGCGCGAAGATTTCGATGAGCAGTTTGGCAAGACTGTTTATAGCTTCTCAGAAAGAGAAAGAATAAAGCTTGCATCATTTCCTCTAGATGATCAGTATATAGTGCGAGTTTCCATAGAAAAGGAAGAGTCTCGACATAACGCAATTATAGACAATATATTAAAAATTATCAGCAGCAAGGAGAATGCACACAACAGTAGCTAGGAACGGCGAAAAACCAAGAATACCAAGATGGGGATTTATACTTCTATAGACTAAATACCCCATTACGTATAGAATTTTCAAAGATATCTTCCAATCCATTTGATTTAATATTCATTAGCTCTTCTCTGTTATCGATTGCTTCTCTTATAGTGGCATTAGAATCAACACAAATGCAAAAATGAAAATAATTAAACTACGTGATGGTATCTAGGAAATACCTATTCTACAGTGTTTAAGAATCTCAAATGAGGTTTTTTCATATCTTATAAACTCAAAGATAATCCAATAATAATCGGATATACGTAATACTTTTTTAGTCATAAAACCAAAAGCTGATAATAACAATCTGATTCGACCATACCTGTTGGTATCCTTCCAGGCAACGGTATATGTTACAAATTTTGATTCAGGCACAATATCTGTAATAGATGGTTCGACTGATAAAGTCAATATAAATATTAACGGATTTTTCGATCCTGCTGGTCTCGCTTACAACTCCAATAATGGTAAGATATATGTTACAAATCTAGAGGCAAATACAGTACCTGTCGTAAGTACATCGCTAAACGAAATAATGGCCACAATACCAGTAGGTGCTGCTCCTTCTGGAATCGTATATGATTCAGACAATGATAAAATATACGTAGCCAATATGTTTTCAAACGATATCTACATAATTGATGGTTCCAATAATAACGTGGTTACATCTATACCAGTAGACGCTCATCCACATGGTGTTGTTTATAATCCTGCTAATAACGATATACGTAGCCAATTATGACTCAAACACAGTATCAGTCATTCACCAGTAATTACAATAAAGGATTTTGAATAATTGGCCAATTGAGATGAAATATAAGCCTAAAAATGAATAATTCTTTTCTGTGTATACCAAAGTACTACTGGATTTCACTTTATTATATCCACAGGGATTGTAATTATATATCGCTTATAGCCTATAATCGCACTTCGACAACAGATAGAAACGTTATATATTCATGTTTCAATATCTATCGATTTGTCATTAATTAATGTCTAGCTCGCAGCGCTTGTATAGAGACAGGATCTATATTGTTAAAGATGTAATTTTAAAACTCGTTGAATATGGTCAATTAAATCCCACTGCATTGATAAGTTTTTGTGGATTGAATTTTAAAAAGCATATACCCATAATCAATAAAATGGAATCAAAAGGCTTGATCATCAAGGATCATATTTTGATAGGGAAAAGAACAATTACTACGTACAAGCCGACACAGAAAGGAATTGAGTTTTGTAGATCCATCCTTGAACCATATGAGATAATGTTTCCTCGTACAGATGCTGGGCCTAAAGGCGGTTTAGCAATGCTATTATTTACATTCTAGGTTTATTCCTATGGGATACTTTTGTCTTTCTTTAAGAAATACCATAATCCTACTAAATGTATGAAATATTTGACATTCTTAGACTATACAACTCTTGAGATGAGAGGTAAGAATATTGAATCTAAATTATCTGAGAAAGATAAACAAATACTGCAAAGCAAAAATAAAGGATATGGTTAGTCGAGATTCTGTATTTCTCCTACTGTACATTAATTTTGCAAGTCAGGCTGCTGCAATCTAGCTGGCAGGATTAGCTGCTGTGCCGCCACCAGTTGCGTTACCACTAGCCCGATTAGTACCAGCTGCTCCACTGGTATTGTTACTACTGGTCTGATTACCGTCACCTGTCTGATTGCCTTGTGCTAATGCTTCTTGTATATAGCTAATAGCGAACATAGAGGCAACAAGTACAGATGCAATGACTGCTGCATATAGTGTTGTCGCTGTATATTTACTAGACATTAGAAACAAATTATATCTATCAGATTTATAATTTTGTCGGTTATTTTACAAAGATGCCTAATATCCCGAGATTTGTTCCATACTGCATTAGCTATGACACTAGCAACTCCTCATTCTATCTTTTGAAAGTAACTTGTTACAATGATGCACAGAATGACTACCGGGACGGAAGCCTTCCAATAACAGCGGCTAGATTATAGCGCAGGTTACTAGCAGGGATATATTGATGCAAGGAATGGATTATACCAACTCTGTCTATGTACCAAAAGAAAGACATACTATTCCTGATAAAAAATTGTGCAGTCACAATTCCCTAGCTTCAATAAAGGTAAAGTCTCCTCTTTCCTCATCTGAATATATATCAAAGCCTTGTCTTTGTATTTCATCTCTGAGATTAGACAATCTTCATTTCAGATTTAAGTCAAATAGCTAAAGTAAAATATCACGTATGATGCTAGTATCAAAGCAGGCTATTTGTATGTGATGTGGTCTGCTACTATCTTACCGTTGCATCAGGATGGTATGCATTTACTTCGTCACTTGTAAATGGTTGTTGAATTGGCAAAGAAAATAGAGGCAGTTAATCCAAATAATAAAGAAGATGCTGCTAAGAGCGGTAGCAGTAGCAGTACGGCCGTCTTTGATATTTAACAAAGGCATAGCGATAAGAAAGCAAAAGGAAGCTATCAATACAAACAGACCAACTCAAACAATGATAATTTATAAGGCATATCTGACGCATGTACAGTTAAAGGAATTTTTGGCGTCTTTAATGGAAAAGGGTTTAATAGAATACCACAAACTGGTGAGCTGACAAAACAGACAGTTAAGTTATCTCTTACTCGGCCTGTAATATTTCCTGCCAGGTATGAATGGATATGGCAAGAATATAACTATAATTTAATAAAAAGCCTTATTTTATAAGATAATGCTTAATTCAATGAGAGATTCACTAGTATAATCTTAATATATTCATAGGTCCAGCTAGATTATGCCAATAATGAGGCAATACACATATGTCATATTCTTCAAATCAAAACAACAACAATAACGCTCATGTCCATGCCTCAAACTCGCAGTACATACTGATAGTTGATGATGAGCCTGACATACTCTCCATCATCAGACGAGTTCTTGAAGAATATGGTTTTAATGTGTGTTGCTTTACAAAACCAAATATTGCATTAGAGCATTATAAGATATCCCCAAATAACCATGGTCTTGTTATTTCAGATTTGCAGATGCCAAATATCAATGGATTGGAATTTCTAAGGAAGGTTAGAGAGATAAATTCTGATACCAAAGCATTTTTGACTACTTCTAACTTTGAAATGAGTGATTTGGGATTATTGTTATTTCCAAACAGCAATTCATCGTCATCTCTAAATTTAATCATAGATGAATTTATACAAAAGCCATTTTCGATTGAACAACTGATTGTGTTAATTAGAAAGCATGCTCTAAGCACCTAGAAGAAGGGTACTATAAAGTGTACATTAACAAGTATTGAATTTGGATAAAAAGGGCTACAAGGTGTTTAAAAGTTGAGACTCTGCTGAGCAATATGAAGCTTAACGACCATGATAGCCTTCTTGATAACATTAATCTTCGTATAATAGATATTCTAAGTAAGGATTCATCAACTACTTTTGTTGAAATAGCTAAACAAATTGGAATATCTGATGCAACAGTACATTTGAGAGTTAGAAGATTAATCGCTGCAGGTATAATTACCAAATTTACGATTTCTGTTGATAACAATCTTCTTGGATATGACCATCTTGCGTTTATGGGAATAAATGTTGAACCAGGTTTTGCAGACGAAGTTACGTTGGAGCTGGCAAATTTAGAGGAAGTCTTGGAAATACATGAAATGCATGGTACATTTGACTTGATTTTGAAGATTCGCGCCAAAGACTTGAATCAGATGAGAGATGTTGTAGAAAATAAAATACGTAAACTACCACATATTTTGGAAACAGAATTAATGACTGTTTTGAAAACCAAAAAGGAAGAGCAAATGGTTTCTCTGAAAAAGGATATTACAAACATTAAGAAAGATGACTATTATGACACAAGCTATTGATTTACTAGCCTGAAATGCGTCTATAAAATATCGTGATATGTAAAAGAAGCTGTAGCCATTATTATCCTATATGTGGGTGTACACATATGTATTAATTATTAACTAATAAAACAATTGCCTTTTTGTCTTTCCAAAAGCCACTATATATGAAACGTATATCTGACATGTACAGTATAGAATATCATGTCCAAAGCAGAACTTCATCAGAGATTGGATAGTGCATACGACATAACACTTAGTGTTAAAGGTAGAAAATCAGGCAGAGATATTCCTCGTC
>JBKOWU010000075.1:0-7997 GCA_046724555.1 Thermoproteota archaeon
AATGATGCAGATCTTGGTGAAGTACTGGAGGTAAGAGACGATATAGTCGTTACAGAACGAGGTACCTTAAACAAAGAAAAATTCTATCTACCTAAGTCAATTCCGCATGGATTTAATGGTCATACCTTGCTGTTTGATATAACAGAAGAAGAGGCAAAAGAGAGATTTATGAATGAGTCGGCCTTAACACAAGGAACTGAAATTCAATCGACAACATTTGCTGCTCCTCCGGATATTGAAAGGCCCATACCAGTAATCGAAGAAAAATTAGAATTAACGAAAAAAGAAACGATAGAAGAGGCAAAAGTAATAAAGAAACCAAAAATTGAATTCAAGACAGTTGAAGTAGAGTTAACACACGAGGAGTTGATTATTGAAAAAAGGCCGATAGAAGACAATACAACACCATCCTCTCCAACTCCTGAAATGGTGCAATCTAAAACAGAAATTAGTATTCCATTAAAAAGAGAAGATATCGTAGTTACAAAAAAACCTCATGTAAAAGAAGAGATAGTAATAAAGAAAGTTCCAGTTAGCGAGACCAAAAAAATAAGTGAAAAATTGATAAGTGAAAAATTTAGCATTAGAAATGCTTCAGGAGAAGAGGTAAAAGAAGTCAAAGAAGGAGGATGAGGATAAAATGTCCAACATTCAGGGCAAATGGTTAGTTTTTTCCAACAGTCATAACCATTATTGTCACTAGTATAATAGGCATAGGTAGTTTATGAAGAATGAAAGAAGACGGCAGCAATAATAATATGCTACTGTTCAATCAAACAGACTTAGAATCGCTATAAGGAAATCAAAAAATCCTATTGATGGCGATATGCTGATGATTAGAATACAAGCGTTAGAGTGGATTCAAGGCCAAATACAGGGTTTAATTCTCAATAATGTAACACAAAATTGGCCTATATATAACAAATAATAAAAATAGTAGTTATTTTGACTTTTTAAACTAATGATAATGATATGGTACTCATATGAGCATCATAAATCGGATTCTGAATATACCTCCTCTTGATGTCTGCATAGCTATACATCTCATGAGAGTTTGAAGATAGTGTCCACCGTCGTACGGGGTTGTAATTATAAGAGCAATAATGGACATAGTGGTACTTATTGATATCATTATTGTTAGTAATAGTTGTAGCACCTATGTCATAGTTTTTCCTTGCCTGCTCATCAGAGAGCACTTTGTAGGCTTCAACTATCTGTATGAATTTTTGTTTAGACTCTTCTGAGTTTTTGTTCCTATCAGGATGATATTTTAAAGCTAAATACCTGAAGGATTTTCGTATATCATCTTGGGAGGCAGTATTACTAATTTCTAGTACCTTATAATAATCCATGATTCTAATAGATTAAGCCAAGGCAAATAGTATAATCTGTTATGATTATCTTTATTATCAAATATGTCTAAAAATTTGAGCTTATCTAGAATGTTATGTCAATCCATCTTGTTACTGCTATTAATTGGCATAAGAAGAATTGTTTAAAAGTATGAAATTTATTGTGTCAATGGAACCTCGCTACCATTATCAGTATTAAATAGTCTGACTCCCTAATCTAGTAGTATGTTTCATTCTATTGGCACAGAATACATAATTGTTAATATGTAGATTGAAAGATACAAGGAAGATCCGGAACATGACTATTATAGAATTTTAATGCACATCTGCTTCCCATATGAGTTTGTAATGCAAGCCCAGTTATTACATATTACCGTCCTTATATCCCATCAATAGTCAGAATAATGTATGATACATATTATTTGTTATTAATCAAAATGAAAAACGGTTTCTGATTGGTTAAATAAATATACTTCCGTAAATTCTGCGCTATGCAAAAGTATATTCTTTACATATCAAAAACTAAAATGAAACTTTCTTCATATTGCTTCTTCATGCTTCTTCAATAGCTATGACTCAGATCTAGAGAAATTATTTACTTATGATAGACAATGGATCTTTTTTGAGACAAAAGTATGATTTCTCGTGATGAAGGTTTATTCTATATGAAAGCGAGAAAGGTCTCTATTATTGTACTAGCTTGTTTACAGCTATCTAAAACAGAAAATGTTTATGTTAGAAATTATATATATGCATACAGAGCGCATGTGGGTAACTGGGTCCTTACTGGATATAGTATTGATTTGTCCTATCAAAGTTCTCTATAACTTCGAAATTTCTTTCGAATATTTGTTGTCTCAAAAGATTTAACTCTGGAAATACAGACGAAGGATCTTCTTTTGCCATTTTAGAGGTCAAGTGTACTTTGCCAAATAGAGAGATGCAAAGGTCATAGGTCATGTTCCTTACATGAAACTCATCTACGATACCAAAGCTATGAAGGTATTCATGAGCTAAAACCATGAATAAATAGGAGTTATATTCGTCAGAGGATTTGTATTCTTTTATTATATTCAGGATCAATTTATTCATAACAATTACATTAGATCCAAGAATATGATATGCACCAAGATTGCTTGGCATTTTTTGAAGCAATAGGCTTAGTCCCGCCCTATGCATACCAAACTTAGCATTAACTGTATCCTTAACAAGTTTAAAGGCTTCATTAAAATCCTTTAACTTTCTTAATCTGTATTGATATTCTTGTTGTTGTTCTTTCGATATCAAGTGCTACCTTAACTATCTGTTTTAAGCTACAAAGCAACTATAAACCTTACAATTTTTGGTATTCGATTGCCTTTTATTTTTGTTTTCTTTTTTTATTGTTACTGCAATTACATCTCATTATTGCAGAGATTGAACGGAGTTGTAGATTATTGGTTGCTCCTTATACGCTATAGAATGTGAAACAAACGTCGGAGTAGGAGAAATTACTAGTCTAGACAGGTTATGTCTAATACATTAGCAAAAAACTGAATTGCTCATATAGTATAATAGCGCAGTTTTGATGAATATTTTTTATTATTGTGTTCGTTTTTTACAGTACGTTTAAGTACCATATTTAGACATTATATTTTATGCGGCGTACTAGCATGTTTGCCGCCATCGGTGGAGCAAGTATAGCCCTTGCTCTTGTATTGATACTCTTTGTATTTTCAAAGCCCACCAGAGATTATGCTATTGATGTTGATCCAATTAAAGACAGCCAAAATCTTTTTAGTACATCTCGGGTGACAGTGGCTAATATAGGGAGATTACCTGTTACAAACATATTGATAAGTTACGGTGGCAATGACAACAAGTCTAGTGAGAGAATAGCGTCGCTCTTACCAGGCGAGAAAGTATTGCTTTCGCCTCCTGAAAGCTCTCCTCTAAAATCGGTAACAGTCACTGCAGATCAAGGATTAGATATAACTAAGGGGTACAGAACTCCAATCAAAATTCCTGGTATGATGGGATCATAGAAATGTTCACGCGTATTGAAAAGAAATATGTATCCCGCGGGCAGGATCTGCTCCAAGAAGGCTTTTCAGCCAATTTGTTTGAGCCTGCGACTCTTCGGTTACTGCACATTATACGCCCGATAGGCTGCTTCACGTGGTCAGCATATAATATAGGCCGACATCTACAGCCGAAAGCTCTACCAGGCTGAGCTACCGCGGGACATGTTCGTTGGTTGTATGAATGTTATATAATTGTGACTCATTAGCAGTTGCTATAGATTAGATATTATAGCACACAAGATGGGGGCCATCTGACTTTATATTGGCTAAAATCAGTGTTTCCTGTAATGGTATATTAAAATCTAAATTTAAATAGAATTTATTTTACTGTAATTTGGTACTATGTATATATTTTGTTATAAATTAAGGACTTGATAAGATAAAAAATATCTTTCGAGTAAGAAAAAATAATAACAACAAATATGAATACAGAATTATGACATTGCTATCGATACAAACTTATTCAGAAGGTGAACTGGTGAACTGAATACAACAGTAAGGAAAGATATTAAATAGATTATTTGATACGATATTTTCATATCTATACTGATCTGAAAACAGACTATAGATTGAGATCAGTTACGCTTTCATTATGTCATGTCATGGCATAGGCTCGGCTCTTAATTCATCTTCTCTTGTTATCCCATGCTCATCTTTTTCTTGTTGTATAGACTCAGGGGTAATCTTTGACACATGGCATACACATTTGCATACCTGTTTATTTCCAAACTCAAAGGTGCAGTATTCATGGGCAGATTTTTGCAATCAGGTGAAATTACCATATTACAAACGTTGTACATTATTACATTTATAAAGAAATTCTTATTAGGAGTCGCTATTTAACAGGATAAATCAATCTTTTAATAGTATACTTTTGTTCTCGAGTAGTTAATTGCTTTTTAAAGTTGCAAGTTGTATTATGATATAAAGCTTTGATTGCTCTACCACAGATAAGTAAATCCAAGCTCCCTTAACAAAAGGACAAGAATTCATTAAATGAAAAGGAAAGACTACCATTATCATGATACACTTTAAATCAACTAAGCGCAAAATATCTAGTCTGCTGACTGAGTTGTTTGGGCACTTTACCTAATGTAGTATATATACAGGTGTTAACCATCTAGATATTTGGCTATATCCATGGAAAAATAAGAAACGATCATATCTGCGCCTGATCTTTTTATCGATGCAACAGAACCAACTATCCATTCCTCTTCACTAATCCATCCATGCATTGCAGCAGCCTTTATCATAGCATATTCGCCTGAGACATTTTGTACAGCGATCGGAAAATCAAGATTTTCTTTTATCATACAGACTATATCAAGAGACGTCATTCCGGGTTTTATCATCAGCATGTCTGCTCCTTCACGAACATCAGTTTCTATTTCTCTTAGAATTTGTCTTGAGTTTGTATATGATACTTGATATGATGATTTATCAATAACATTAAATTTGCTCGTGTTGGAGAAAGCCGCTGATCTAAATGGCACATATAATGAGGACAATTGTTTAACAGAGTAGGAAAGAATCTTTGTTTTTTGGAATCCATGCCTTTTAAGCATTTTTCTTATAGAGTACACTTGACCGTCCATCATGGATGAAGGCGCCACGATGTCTGCACCAGCTTCCGCATGACTAAGGGCAATTTTGGATAGCGACTCTAGTGTAGAGTCATTATCTACTTCATTGTTAATAATTAATCCACAATGTCCAGAAGTGTTGTACTGACACAAACAGACATCCGTTATAATTTTTAGCTGGTCTTCATATCCTTTTTTTATCTTTTTTAATGCCTGCTGAACTACACCATCTGTGCTAGAAGCTGCGGATCCTCTTTCGTCTGTCTTTTTGGGGATTCCAAATATAATGATTGATGTAATTCCAGCATCAATTATAGCTTGGATTCTCTTAGTCACTTTATCTAGAGGCACCTTTGTTATTCCAGGCATCATACCGATTTTAAGTTCTTCCTCTTCTTGTCTTTCCTGAACAAACAGAGGAAGTATCAAATGTCTTTTTTGCAGGCCAACAGATTCAAGAACTTCCTTGTGACTCAAGTCAGGTGTAGCGGGTCGAATGTGCAAAATTCTAAACTAAGTTATATTTAGCAGTATGAATACCTTTTTATTCTTGCTTTTTACCATGCCACAAATTTTTGATACTATGAAGATATACTTACAAAGAAAATTCGATGCACATATATGCATATATCACTAGAAGATGCTATTTCAGTCAATATGAAATGTATGGAGGAACTAATTTGCAAGCTAGAAGTAAAATGCTCCTCAACCCTTGATAGACAATTGGCCATCGTTGTCATGTAGACAAAAATACATGATCTTTATACATAGTGAGTAAATAAATAGATATTAAATATTTAGTTCAACATATACTTAAGTAGTACATCGAACATTGAGAATGTAATATACTGCATATCCAGATGCTGTATATGAAGGGAAGGAGGTTATATTTGGGAACCATATATTCAAAATAATGTCACTGTATAATCTCAGTAGATTAATTCATTCCAATCTAATGTTAAGTAACGTACTACTAACACACTATATATAAAATCCATAAATTTTAAGATATCACTACAGTTGCTCAAAGTCACCATAGGTATTCCCACATTCAATGAAGAACAGAATATACACACACTACTTCGATCCTTGGAGACAGATACTTCGAATAACCAATTTATTTCAGAAATTATAATTTCTGATGATTCATCTGACAACACACCTAAGATAATAGATGAATTTATGAAGAATTCCTCAATGAGAATTAGGTTTATACATCACGACGAGAGGAGAGGAGCAGCCGTTGCGTGGAATGAAATCTTTGAAGAATCGACAGGAGATATCATAATACTATACGATGCAGACATAATTCTAGGACGCAATTGTTCACGTGAATTAGTATCAAAGATACATGGAAGAGTGGGGCTCTGTGCATCAAATCAAAAGCCTATTCAAGCTAGAAGTATAATAGGCAGAGCAACCACTTTTATCTCAAAATGGCTTAAATCAATAAGAACCAGGGAGCTTTCACAATACACAGTAATGGGAAGAGCTTTGTCTATTCATTCTGACCTTGCCAAGAAAATTTCAATACCCAGTGACATAATTGCAATAGATCTTTATCTCCAATGCAAGGCAGTCGAGTATGGATTTGATATATTTTATAATGATAATGCCGTGGTATACTTTTATCCTGCAAATACTATGTCCGATTTCATTTCACAAGTTCTAAGGGCGGCTAATGGTCACAAGCAAATTCACAAGTATATAAATAGGTTCAAATTTTGCCTCTCACCAAACATCGCTTTGATTGAGGCAATACGTGCTATTTCAGACGATCCATTTGGAGCACTCTCACTACTTGCTTGCTATACACTTATACCATTTTATATGTTCAAGTTGAAAGGGGTAAATTCATCTAAATGGCGTGTTGCAACAAGTACTAAATCAGCAAGGTACGAATAATTAAGGTAGATCTTTTTCCTTTTGAAAATTGCTGAACTGGCATTGCTCTGACACACAGTGGTGAGTACATCCTCATGCACCTACTCCGAAAAGCTGCTTGGATTATGATATCAGTAATACTCATAATAATACATATATCTATGTAAAATAAGTAAAACTCAGGTTGCCTGGAGTAGAGAGTAAAGTACAAGGTTATATATGTACGCCTCATCAAAAGCTCTCTGCACCACTTTTAGATTATTGGAAGAGGTCAAATAATATTGATGTCATGTACTTTGTAGCTTCTACATTTTCATCTGAAAGCATGCCGTATTTCCCAAATAAGGCGAATCATTACATTCTTGCATCGTTCAGGGAAAAGGAAATTGTAATAGAAGATATCAATAGACAAAGTAATGATAGACTCTCTCTCATGTTCAACCTAAATGGTTCTCTATTTGAGCGTGCATGTGAAAGGCTTAATTACATCTCAATCTACTTCACAAAGTATACTTACGGCAGTATTGAAATTGAAGATCTTACGAATGCTATATCCAAAAGGGATCGAGTAAAGAAGGCAAGTCTGGCAAGTATTCAAATACTGACCACAGGGCAATTGAGGTTTATATTTCCGTATTCCAAAAATGCAATTGTGCTAGAGGTCGATGGAGAAAAGACACATCAAAGCGATCAAAAATACTGTGAGCGGACAAGAAGAGAAGTAATGAGGAGAGGTATTTTATTGAGCAATCTAGTCAGTTTTTCCATTCTGGACAAGATAAAATAAACTATTATTTTCTACGCTCTGAAAATGGATATTGGGAAGTATATCTTAATGATGTATATTCACGTGATACTTTGTAATATCAAGTCAAGATTCAGATTTTGCTCATGCACGCCATAGTCAGAAGATATTGTTAGCATGTCGTGACGTTATTTTTTTATTAAGGCTCAGTAAAGGTATTTTCTGATATAAATTGAGCAAGCCAATGGATCTTGGCAGCCTTAAGGTTGGTTCATACATTGTGATTGATGGGGAACCCTGCAGAATAGTTTCATATGATCATAGCAAACCTGGAAAACACGGTTCAGCAAAGGCCAGAGTAGCAGCCATG
>JBKOWU010000320.1:0-2682 GCA_046724555.1 Thermoproteota archaeon
AAATAAGGGTAAGGACTTTGATTCAAGTATTATAGCTCCTAGCGCGTCTGCTCAAATTTCTACTGCTAACCTAAAACCTGGTGAATTTCCTTTTCATTGCGATCTTCATCCGTACATGACAGGAACGTTAAAGGTGCAATAAAGACAAGACATTGCGACTTGTGAATTAGCCGTATTGCCTAAAGTAACATTCATGAGCTATAGGCAAGCAATCCCAACAAACGCCGAAACTAAATAGCCAAGCTTAGAATCCCTAGAGACGTATCTTTTATTATATCAAGCCCCTGATAACGTCTCCATGAACTTTTTGCTCTAGCATAAATCTCAACAAAGTACAATAAAGCGTATATTATAGAATTGAAAACCAAAATACTTTTATTTACATTAAGAACCATATGTACAAACTAGGTGGATATGTGGATTGGTTCTAGAAGTTAAGAAACCTCGTCCTATGTGGGAGATTCTTTTTTCTACTCATCATACAGACATTGGTTTGCTTTATATTATAACATCGATTACATTTCTTATAGCTGGTGGTGCCCTAGCACTTGCCATAAGGGCGGAGCTTTTCTTACCCGGAGCGCAAGTATTCCAAAGTCCAAGTGATTTTGAACGTTTCTTCACAGTACATGGCACCACAATGCTGCTGTTGTGGGTAATTCCTTTCGGAGCTGGGGTAGGAAATTATCTGATTCCTATTATGGTCAGATACAAAGATATGGCATGGCCTAAACTAAATGCAGTAGCCTACTGGATGATCCCAGTCGCAGGCGCGCTAATTTGGCTTGGATTTTCTGATACTGGGTGGACCGCATATCCTCCATATTCCATTATTAGAGCACCAGGGCCTGCTGCAGACATGTGGGTATTTGGTATGAAGATACTTGGAATATCTTCGATACTTGGTTCCATTAACTTTGTTGTCACTATTTTCAAAATGAAGCATCCTGACTTGCCGATAATGAAAATGTCCTTGTTTGCATGGGCTACGCTGATAACGTCATTTATGATAATTGTTTCAATGCCAACCGTTGCATCGGCGCTTATTATGACGTATACTGATAGGCTTGGTATATCCGGCTTTTTCAATCCGGCTATGGGAGGAGATCCAATTGCGTATCAACACCTGTTCTGGTTTACATTCCATCCTGAGGTGTACATATTCTTGATACCTGCAGTAGGTATGGCTTATGAGCTCATACCAAAGTTCTCAAGAAAACCCATCTTCAGTTACCAGTCAGGAGTAACGGCATTCATACTCTTGGGTACAATTGGGTTTGCTTCTTGGGCTCATCATATGTTTGCAACAGGTATGAGCTTTACAGAAAAGACAGTATTTATGGTTGGTACACTCGCTGCAGTACCAGCTTCGTCAATGCACGTCTTCAACTGGATAGCTACAATGTGGGGCGGCAGAATTAAATTTGCGGCTCCTATGTTGTTTGCAGTTGGAGGTATAATGTTGTTCTTTACCTCAGGCGCTGGAGGAGTAGTAAATACAGCTATGCCATTGGACTTCATTACTCATGACAGCTACTTCGTTGTAGGACACTTTCACTTGTTGTTAATGGGAACTGTATCTCTTATATTTACAGGCTTTATTTATTACCTGTTCCCGTTAATAACAGGAAGAATGTATAATGAGAAGTGGGCCAAGGTTCATTTCGTAGTAGCATTCATAGGCATCATATTGGTCTTCATGACTCAACATTTGCTTGGATTGCAAGGAATGCCAAGAAGAGTGTTTGACTATTTGCCAGTTCCTGCTCTGATCGTAATGAACCAAATTGCAACGGTAGGTGCATGGATGATCGGGCCAGCATACATACTGATGCTGGTGAACTTAATTAAAAGCGCGGGCAGTGGTAAGCCAGCTGATATGAGAGATCCATTCAAGGTTGGTGAAGAATATTATGACTACCGAAGACGAGAGCCACATCATTAGAACTAGCGGGAGACGCATGGCCAAAGGCCTTGCGATCGTAGTAATTATGATAGCCTTTGGTGCGGCTATTGCAGTTCCAAACTGGCACAACTTTGCGAAAAATCCTCCCCCTGTTTCAACGATTACGACCAAGACAGCATCTTCTACTGGTGCTGAAGGGGGAACAACAACGTCGGGAGCGGGAGGAGGCGGTGGTGGTGCTAGTACTACTGCTGCTAGCTCTCAGTCTGCAGCTCTCCCTGCTGGTGCTACTGCAATAACAATATTGGCAGGCGCCTCTGTACAAGGGAATCCAGCTTTTCAACCAGCAGATAGCAAGGTTCCTCTTGGAAGTAAAGTAGTGTGGCAAAACAAAGATACTACTGTGCATACCGCGACATCAGGTTCGGGTCCTTCTGATCCAAACTCGGGTAAGGCATTCGATACAAAGATGATAAATGCAGGATCAAACTCAGATCCTGTCGGTATCACGAATTCAAAGGTAGGAGATGTGCTTGCATATTATTGTCAAATTCATCCATATATGACTGGTAAGCTTTCAGTTACTGCTGCTTCTGGTGCAGGCGGAGGGACAGCTGGCACAGCCGGAGGCTCCCCGCCGGCAGCAGCTGCTGGGGGAGCTGCTGCTTCTGGACCTGCTCTGACTATTCCACAGGGCGCCTCTGTTCAAGGCAATCCTTCTTATCAACCTGCTACTCTTTCTGTGAAGAAAGGCGATACTATACAGGTACAAAACA
>JBKOWU010000352.1:0-37802 GCA_046724555.1 Thermoproteota archaeon
TATGAAAAGTACCCGATATGTACATATCTTAGTATATTGTATGCCTTTGTCTTACATTATGATTTAAATGATACAGATGCTTTCATATCTGGCCTTTGATATACAGTTCAAAATTTTAGACCACGTATATGATACACAAGAATTTATTTGATAGAAGGAAACGAAGCCATGTAATTGCAGCACTTGTTGCTGTGTCACTGATATCATATTTTTTCGTTTCAATATATATTTTACCAGATATTTACGTCAGGGCGCCCAAACCAAGGCCAGCGCCAATTATTAGCAAAGCAAACTTATCGTCGCCAGTGATTCACTTGGGGAACACATTCTATTTTTATCTGCAAGCCAAAAACGCAGGCGACGATGCGGATATGCAAATTATATCTATTGCCTTTCCAAACCTAACTAGTATAGATACAAAAGTCTACATCCGACAATCTGATTTAACCCAAAAGCCCTTGTTTGTTAATATAGGAGACAAAGTCGGATCAGATTATACTGGTCTGGAAAATATTGTTTATGCAAAATATCCTTCTATAGAAGCATTTAGTAGGCCATGGCATTCGAACGTCCCTCATAGCATGAAGTTGGAGATAAGACCTTCTTCTGTGGGAAAATTTCTTATATTTTTAAAGGTTATCTCATTTCCGCATACAGACAACCTTGCCCACTATCCTAAGGCGGGCATCAAAGATTTCCAGAACGAATATGTGAAAGTGTATCCAGTCGAAATCTTGCAGAATTAGGCGCAGACAGTGAATAACCAAATCTTTATACGAGTTTAGATACATCAGAAACAAGATACATACTAGTTGCGTGTTGAATGTATGTAATAAAATAGCGGCGTTGAATTTATAACAGATTTTGACTTGAGGATTAACACGTTTGTAGCAGCGTGCTCTCGTCTATTCGGATATATATTTTTGGTCGCAGGAATAATCATTTAAATGCAGATTTTGAATTGGTTGCTCACAACTAAGTTGCGCCGCCTACAATACCTGAAATGACGCAAACGCCCTAATCATTATCAATATATATTAATGCTGAG
Organism: Thermoproteota archaeon; assembly: GCA_046724555.1. Classification (GTDB taxonomy): domain Archaea; phylum Thermoproteota; class Nitrososphaeria; order Nitrososphaerales; family Nitrososphaeraceae; genus JAFAQB01. The sequence goes on from JBKOWU010000352.1 coordinate 1,049, forward strand.
TAAATTATCTAAAAGAGTCCACCATGTTTGCCACTAAACGCTTTGGGGTAAGGGACCGAGGTACAACGAAGAATATACCCGAGGGTCACATACAGTCGTCAACAGATCCTAGCCTGCCCCTTACTCGTTTCGCTGCCCCTCCATCCTATCTAGTTGGTTGTATACTCGTGAGTCTGGGAATTTTCACATCTGCAACCGGAGGAAGCTGGGACATTACAAACCACCTATTGAATAAACCTGAAACCTTCTTTTCTACTCCGCACGCCATGCTCTATGCAGGTGTCGCTTCAGCAATACTGGGGTGCACTTTTATGTATAGAGGACGCAAATATATACACCACCTTTATCGATCTTTCCGTACTTCTACAAGGCTGGTAATTACAGGCATTACAATGCTTGTTGTAGCAGGGCCAGTGGACTTTGCGTGGCACTCTGCATTTGGTCTAGACGGGCTCCTAAGCCCCCCACATTTTGTACTACTTATGGGAATGGTAATAAGCAGCCTTGGATCGTTGATCGGACTAGTTCTATATACTCGTCGCGACGAGCTAAACGATGGATCTTATATAGCAAACTTGAACTCCCAGCGCCATAGTTGGGTTTGGGGTTTACTGGTTTTTGTGAGATCCCATGGTTCTATGGTTTTATCTACGCTTGGCATCATACCAGTATGGCTAGCACTCGCTGGCGTTATCGGAATGTTTAGCCTTCCATTTTCAAAGACACAATATTTCGATTTCAATCCAGACCCGTCTTTTGGAGCAGTAGTTGCTACTCTCGGCTATCCTGTTCTTTTATCGTTTATTCTCGTCTCCTCTTTTCGATTGGGAAAGGACAGGTTTGGTCTCATTTCTGTAACAGCCTCAATTTACATAGCCATTAGTGCCGTAACCGTGATAATTCCTAACGAGTCGCTTGTTCAGACTCTTCCTTTTTACATCCTCAATTTAGTCCCTATTATAGCAGTTGACGTCTTGTTCGCCATATTTAAATATCGAATCCCGTCTTTAAATTACATTATCGGAGGGGCGGTTCTTGGTTCTGTTTTTTTTATGATGCAATATCCGTTGATAACTCATGTCTATAATGAAGTAATTACAATGCAAGCTTTTGTTTGGCCAAGTCTTACGTCTTCTACCTATTTTGAAATGTTTGGCCAAGTGTATCCTTTGGTAGCTGTCCCTGGTGCTACTATGGGCATAATCGGAGCTATCCTCGCTAACAGACTCATGGCTAAAAACATTGCTCACATTGCAAAAAGCTAAGCATTTGGTAGAGGGCCAAAATGATCGTTTCTGCATACAAGCCTTACATTCCTTGATTACCGCATTATTCTTAACTGCAACGACTCGCTCAGATTACGGCGGATAACAAATATGTTCTGGCTACCTTAGGAATATTCGACAATATTGTCAGACGAGCTCGACGTTTAAAACTTTTCTCGTCCATATGGCCAACGAGAACGAAATACAATTACCTGGATATCACATACAAAAGCGTGAAATAAACAATACAAAGAGAATGAATTAATTGTTTTTCTGGTATTAATGAACTTTCAGCGTATATTTGTGCATTATATTTTTTTGCTATAGCTCGGCGAGCAGCTGTGACGATATTCAGTCAAACATGTGTCTTACATCTCCCTCGAGTACGCCTGATTCACCATGTAATCTATCTATATGTTTTGACAAAGACTCCTTTGTATCAAACGGTGATTCACAATAAGGGCATTTGAATTTGGACTTGCTTGCGTCCTTGAGATATGTGATAGACTTGGTATCAATGATACACATAGGCGTGCCCTGGAGAACAGCGTCCTCTGACGAAACAGATATTGCCTCTAGTTTTTCGTATATGGCCTCCCTCGTAACCATTCCTAGCACTGCTGAGTAAGCATGAACCATTACCTGTCTCACGTGACGTTTGTCCATAACTGAAAGTGCTTCTTTGACCGTAGTAGTAGGTTCGACGGCAAGTACAGGGGAGCTCATGATTTCCCTGAGTTTCACTTTCGCAGGATTTCTATCTTGGCCAAGAACTTTGAAGAGTATATCTGTCTTGCTGACAATACCCACGACTTCACCTTTGTGGGATGCAAGGACGCACCGTGCATTTCTGTCTTCCATGAACTCATAAGCTTCCTTTGCAGACTTGTCACTTTCTATTATAATCAAATCAGTACTAAGAACTGTGCCGATAGGAGATAACAAGAGAGAATTTATATTGTCGGGCGCGTGAGCAGAGCTCTGTTCTTGCATAAATAAAGAGTGTGAAAGTTTTATTTATAGTTGATGTTTGCTTTTGTGTTCTTTCTATCGTTGTTTTTCAGGTCATGTATTACGGCGAATTTAAAAAACGTATTGTATATTGTGTCAGACCATCTCTTAACAAGGCTCTATAGTAGTATGTCTATTCGATGATCAGATAGAGAAGACTGAGATGTGACGAGCTCCAATAGTAATCAAAAAATGGCTTGATTCTTTTAATCAATTCGAATGAACAACTAGGAGTTTCTGGCGCTTAACATGCATCTATATTATTTTATTTGTGCCTTGGATTAACTAAAGTCGTTATTTACCTTAAGATCGATAGGTGATAACCCTATGGGCCGAAGCCGAAGAATAAGATTAAACTATGTCTTTTACTCTAGAAAGCTAAGTACTTTTGTTAGTATCATGATAATAATCATTATGTATTGATATTTCCAAGTAAAGAATATGGCAATTCTATCGGCATGGAGCATAATTCATTTTATAATTGGTTTAATAATTTCTACTGTCATCATATTCATTGTTACAAAGATATTCGGCGAGAAAGAGGGAATAAAGACTGCTTTCGCAACAGCTCTGATCGGATCGATTATCTACGGGATTACATACTTTTTAATTGGAAGTGGGCTGCTGGCAGCTATCGTCGGAGGTATAGCTTGGCTATTTTCTTTAAAATGGTTGTATAGAATCGGCTGGCTCAAGTCAATAGTTATTGCAGTCATAATATGGGTGATAACTTCACTAGTGGGTATATTGCTTCCAACAGCTCCTGGCCCGCTTTAGGTAACAGCAATTCTTTATACTAGAATATTATTCGGCAATAAAATCCTGCCCGCAATCTTAAGAAATTATTCTAGCTTCTTATTACGCTGGCTGAACTTGTAAAGGAAGGTCAAATGCGTTAAATGTATATGCTGTTCTGGGGGATAGCGGTCATGTCAAATTCGCTAAACATATACTTCACCTTGTAAAGTCATAATACATGAGTAGGGAATATTGAAGATCAAAAAATGAATGCTAAAGAGTGCCATGCGATAATAAGCAACCTTGATATATGTTCAAACTAGATGATTAATTGATCTATTATAGGATGCGCTCTAAGAGTAGAATAGGGCTGCTGTGTAAAGACAAAACCAAGATCAACTGGTAGGGTGATAACAATGGGAATTATTATACAACGAAGTGCTGAATTTACCAAGCGTCTACTAAAGAACCTAATGTCAAAACATGAACAAAAAAGAAGAATAGATAACACCGTACATGTATCAGACATCATACCAACTACCTGCATAAGAAAGCAGTATTATTCAAGAAAGTTCCCTGATATGGACCCGCTTTCCGACCAGTCCGTTCACCACTTTGTAAGGGGGGAGTCAAGTGAATTTGTTATCACAAAGCTTGCAGATCTTGGGGTAGCACAAGCTGATATTGAGATGGACGGCATAGTGGCACATCCAGATATCATGAGCCTTGATGAGCGTGTGATAATCGAATTAAAAGACACTGTTAGTGGTAAGCGCCTAAATTTCTACGATAATACGTTCAGAGCTTACCTCAGACAACTACTATATTATATGGTCATGACAGATATAGAAAAAGGAATCATCTCGATAAGATATAACGTACGGGAGCTCAGATGGATTAGGAGCGATTCGGAAGGAGATTATTTCTTCCGCCCGTTCAGTGCTAAGAACGTTGGCATAGAAAGTTGGCAAGTATTTTTGGCTACGCATGATATAGTGAGACAGCTCTTGAAGAACGAGATGGTAAGACGTAAGAACCTTTTCCTTAGAGCATTAAATGAAAATAACGTCTCTTTACTGCCTAGGCTAATAGATGATGCAAAGAGAAGCAAATGTCCACATTGCCCGTATAACGATAAATGTATCAACCATGACTCTGAGTCTGATGAAGCAAAAGAAATTGCCAAAGAAATCGACCTAATAGACATAAATGGGGTAGTTGAGCTTAGACCTTTTGGGCATGAATAGGGGTTGTGTAAAATAAAACAGACCGGGCCATATGCCATAAATATGAATTAGATTCAATTAGCGTGACTAAACTATGTGCCTCCTTGCTTTTTACACGTTATATATACAAACTAAGATTCAATAAAGATTTAGTTTGATCTTGTAATTGCAATGGCATACGCCGAGTGTTTTATAGCTTGTGCATTGGCATCTTATCATTGTCTTGCGGGTTACTGCTGCCGTCATGATATCTTCCAAACCACAATTGCGAGTATCCTCTGTGAGTACTTACCTGTAGGAGTACCATCCCTGTAATTTTTCTAATTTTTTCTATCGCCTTAGCGTCTGCAAAAAAGTCATTCGTATTGAATATGAGAAACTCCTTGTTTCCGTTCTTAACATATTCAAAGCCGCAGTCGTCGGAGCAGTTCAACGAGTCCCATATCCACTCCTCGCATTCATCTATCGACAGCTGCATATACTTTCTCCGTGAATTGATCTAATTTCTTATTGCTCAACAAATCATTTAAAAATATTCTTCTGATGAAACAAAGATGGTACATCATGAACTAAATTGTGACGGACGTTAAGGGCTTTCTATGATGGCATGTGAAGTGATCCCGCAGCAAGGATCCTTAGTTATGTAGCCATGCCTTATACCTTAGTCATGTTTGGGTTGAGTATTCGCTGTGGTTTGTGAAGAAGCAGCAAGCATCGTATTGCTCAATAACATTGCAATAGTCATTGGTCCAACTCCTCCTGGTACTGGAGTTATCCAAGAAGCCTTTTCCTTCATAGATTCGAAGTCCTCCACATCGCCTACTGGCCTTCCCATCAATCGAGATATACCTACATCAATTATTATAGCACCATCTTTAACCATGCTGCTATTTAGTGCAAATCTTTTGCGGCTCCCCACTGCTGTGACTATTAGCTCCGCAGACTTTATCTTGTCAACTAGATTCTTTGACTTGGAATGACATACCATGACTGAAGCATTTCTTTGCAGTAGGAGAATCGCGAGGGGTTTTCCCACAAGGTTGCTTCTATTAAGCACGATAGCGTCGATAGACTCTAATTCGATCTTATAATAATCTAAAAGCTGCATTATTCCTAATGGTGTGCATGGAACTAAAGTTGCCCTACCGTTGAATAACATTCCAGCATTTGTCTGTGTCAGCCCATCTACGTCCTTTGAAGGGCTGATCGTATTAATTACATTAGCTTCATTTATCGCCTCAGGAAGTGGCAATTGTACAAGTATTCCATGGACATCAGGATCATTGTTCAGCTTCATAATTAATTCTATGAGTTCTTTTTGACTGATGTTTGAGCCCATTTTGTAATCTTTCGTATTTATACCAACGTCAGCTGCAGCCTTTTGTTTATTTTTCACATAAATGGCGGAAGCAGGATCGTTGCCCACGAGAATAGTCGCGAGACTCGGAATGAGAAGTCCTTTTGACTTCATGTTCTCGACGTCTTTTTTAACACGAGATTTTATAACAGATGCAACAATATTACCATCGATTGTACTGCCGGTCAACGCGAATTGCAGTTGACCATATCAAAATATAGACGTTTCACAAGCTCGACAACTTTGTGGCGCAGGAAGGTTATTGAATTACTTTATGTGCGACTAGCCATTTTTGCTTTAACGTAACATTCTCTAGGATATCGAGTGTAAGGATTTACTAATCCGTCTATCACAACCTTTTAAGCTCGCACAGGATAACTAGGCTATGGTTCTTGGACTGCTGTGGACTCTTATTGTGGTGATAGTAGCAATAATTATTATCATTGTGCTACTCAAGCTGGTATTTGCTATAATCGCAATAGGCCCATTTGAATGGTGTGTATGAATGGTGTGTACAGCTGAACCGTCATTCTATCAAGTAGAGAAAATAATGTCGAGGCGTTTTATGAATTTGTATAGCTAGGTTAGCCAAGCAGCATAGCCATTGTTTAGGATGTTCTGCGCTATAGTCAGCTTATACCATACTTAGATTTTTTAATTGATGAATGTTATACCTGTCTAGTGATTGAACCAAGAATGGCCCAAATCCAATGATTGGATCCCAATTCAAATCACATTTAAATCCAGATGCGCTGAATGTCAAAGGGAGCTTCCTCCCGGTCGGGTGCTTTGGTCTAGTTCCCGAAAAGCCGCCAAACATTTAGCTTGTAATACTGAGATATCATCAGGCCAGGAGTACGAGCATTGCCCAAACAATGTAGTAACCGAGAACCCCACTCGAAGTGCTGCATCTCGATTAATCTGCACATCCAAAACAGGATGTAATAAATGTGAACAATTGATATACTGCGAGCAAAGACTAGTCTCAAAATATTGTATATGTGATCAATGTTTAGTTAAGTTATTGATCCTTTTGATTCTTATCAGGAGTTTACGAAAAAAATGAGACATTTAAAAAAATGATTCAAAATATCGTTTCTTACTCATTATCGAGCTAAGAATTCAGAACGAGTAGCTAAAAGTATTTTGAATAATCGTGAATGTGGATCCATGTAGTTATGAAATATAATACACTGACGGAATGCTACAGCGTACGATTTGCTCTAACCCAGCCCACTAATTCTCTGTTAATGTTATTATTACTAACGTCAATTATCGGAAGAATAACCTTTGATTGTGTTTCAATTGATTGCTTGTATGATGCCATCTCCGCAAAACCAAGCCATGCATAGTGAATAATTCCTTTCATCTGGTCTCTTACTACTTCATCGGTCGATGGCAGACCGGTACTCATGAAAATCATCCCATCACACCATTTGGCTGCTGCGGAGATATTCCCTGGGGGTATGTTGTCTGTCATAAGTCTGATGAAATCAGACAGAGAGTATTCTGCTATTTCGTAAATCTTAATTTCCTGTATAGGTGAATAGACTATCTTGACCATGGAATTGCGAGGCTATGGCTGTATATATGTAGAGCGCTGATCGGATTGGCTAGGCTGCTGACTGACCGTATATTTGTTTGTTATGAATCCACCATATATTAGATCCTTTTTGGCAATTCTAAAATCAAGTGCTCAATGTGCAAAAAGTCAAGAAGTATTTTTATCGGTGCAGTCTTTAAATGGTTGCGGATAGGCAAAGTCAATCCGAGCGATTTCTATTTTTATATGACCTATTGTCCTGGCACATCCAATATTGTGCTGAAGATCCTGAAGCCTGTGCGTGGACAGTTACGTTCTTATAAAATACTCCTCCCAAGTCCTTCTAAGTGGGAGGTATTAGCGGATTAATACTACGTTGGAGAACTACTTTATGCACGGAGGAGGAAGACATACAATAAATGGAAATAGAGATACCCATATCTGACTATGTGACCTATTACGTTTACAAAGGTCATGACGCAGATATACTTGTCAGAGAGATTAAGGATGGAGTCTTCAAGGTTCTAATACGCGAGTATTATGGAGATGATGATGAATTCAACGAAGACGTATATTTTATACGGAAAGCCACGTTAGATCAGCTCTTCGAAGAATACGGTATCTTAAAGAAGCCTTCTGGAACAGAGAGGGCACTTGAAGAAACAGGTGAGGTAATTCGATAACTAGAGCCAGCATCTGGTATGTTGCTTATTATGAAGACATAAAATTATGCTATATACTGTCATGGTAACTGACCAGAGTTTTATTCAACAATATTCAACAACAGTTTCCTATTTCACTCATCCATCCTCTTATTGATCTCAAACATCTCCAATCTATAGCGACTCCGGTGTGTTATTATCTTTTTTCGATCTGGAATGGTCTGCATAGTCCAGAATTGCTTTTGCTTGTTTATAATGTACAGCGTCAATCATTTTTCCTTCAAGTTTAACTGCGCCGACTCCTTGTCCTTTTTCCATAGCCTCTTGGAGTGCGTCAACTACTTTTGTTGCCCAGTTGATCTGACTATGGGTAGGCACAAATACCTTGTGGACAGGTTCGATCTGAGCAGGATGAATTATGCTTTTGCCTGAATATCCTAATCTTTTTGCAGTGATTGCGTCTCTGATTAGGCCTTCAGTGTCATCCACTTTTTGCCAAATGCCATCAATAGATTCTACGCCGGCTGCGCGAGCATCGACAGGCACTTTAGCCCGTGCGTACATATATTTTTCCATATCATCATTTTCGATATAATCTAGACCCATGTCGTATAGAAAATCAAATACTCCAAAAACCATAGCGTTGACTCTTTGAGAAGATATGGCTATAGAATAAGCATTCACTATGCCTCTTGCGCTTTCAATGGACGGTATCAATTTGATGCTCTTCTCGATCATGTTTTTGGTATCTTCAATTGCAGTGAGTTGAGAATCAATGTTCTTGATTTGAACTTGATCATTGACTTTTGGGACTACGACGCCATCAATTCCATTCCGGATCACCTCCTTAAGATCCAGCAACCATAAATTAGAATCTAAAGAATTTATTCGTAGGTAAAAGCTTGACTTGTATTGTGTTCTACATGTTAGTGCGTCAGCAATTATTTTTCTGGCTACATCCTTTTCGTTCAGCGGCACGGAATCTTCTAAATCAAAGCATATGATATCTGCCTGCAGTGTTTTTGCCTTATCTACGAATCGCCTATTGTTACCGGGTACAAATATTAGACTTCTGTATAGCATCACGTATTAGACAAGAAGAAGAAAAAACGATTTAGAGTTTCTGAGGAGTTGTAAGAATCTTTCCAATTTGCTCAGCTTTAGCCATCATTACATGACCCTTTACCATGTCACTAAAAGGCAATACAGTATGCACCACGGGTTTAATTTTGCCTTTGCTTGTCCAGTAAATAACTTGTTCTAGCTCAGCTTTCGTCCCCTGGGTGGAACCAAGTAGATTCGTGCCTTTGAAGAATAGGTACCTCAGATCTATGGTAGAATCATAGCCTGTAGTTGCTCCTGTCGCAACAAGGGTTCCGCCGTTCTTCAACAGAGCGACCTCCTGAGGAAATGCGGCTTTGCCTATGTGTTCAAATACAACGTCGACACCTTGCTTCTTTGTAAATTCTCTAACTTTCTTGTGCCAATCAGCCTCCCTGTGATTGACTACAAAATCTGCGCCTATTTCTGTACATTTGTCCATTTTTTCCTTATTACCCGCTGTAGCAATGACGGTGCAATTGTATAGTTTTGCAATCTGAACTCCGACCATTCCTACCCCACTAGTACCACCCATAATAAGCACTGCTTGTCCAGGTTTTATACCAGCTCTACCAACTAGCATATGCCATGCGGTCATACCTACCATTGACACTGCGGCAGCATCATCAAAAGTAACATTGTCAGGTATTTTAGATACATTGACCTCAGGCAGATGCGTATATTGGCCAAAACCACCCCACAAGGGGCCAGTTTGAAATCCCCAAACAAGTCTGTCTATACAATCAAATTCTTTGCCAGAGGTACACGCTTCGCATATCCTACAACTAAGATTGGAATGCGATACAACTCTATCTCCAACTTTGAATTTTGAAATGTCCTCGCCAACTTCTACCACAGTACCGGCCACGTCACTTCCTGATATATGCGGGGTTGGAACTTTGATAGGTTCTCCCCAGATTGCCCAAAGATCATTATAATTATACGCAGCTGATTCGATTTTTATCATGACTTCATTGGGCTTCAACTTTGGCATATCTATATCTTCAATATTCACAACTTTTGTAGGATCTTTACTGAATTCACGGAACACGGCGGCTTTCATAACACTCAAGGAAATGCCAAGACTTAATATATTTAACTAGAGCAGCAGCCAAAATACAATATATATCATATCAATTGCTGCTGAAATTTGCAATAAAACTTCGTCGAATTATATAAGCAAAACCGAGTATTTTCGCTTGTGAAAAATATTGTATAAATACACCGGAAAAAACAAGTGCTAAGAGCGTTAGCGCCTGTTTATTTTAAAATCTTTCTTGGGTTGCTGTAAACTAAGTAAAATCTGTTTTAGCTCTTCATCAGTCAACGATCTGTTTAGTCTTCCCGACGAAGCTGCACTTATTAGATAGTTTTCTACAGTTGCTGCCAAATCTGGTTTCACCATTTTAATATTCATTAATCTTTGCCGTGCTGGTGGCTCCAAAAGAACCATCAAAGCTCGTTGGCGCATAGCAGCAGCAGCAGCTGCCTCTTCTTCACGCTTCTTTGAATCATCGTCATTTGGCTGATACGGTTGCGATCCGGACATGAATGATAACTCACTTTCCTCTTGAGGGTTAAATTATGCGTACCGCTGGAGGCCTGGTGAATTCTTTATAATTTCATCATACAATTCAGTAGCTATACGATCGACTTTTTTCATGCCTTCCTCTGATATTAATCTACCTTTCCGTTTATTAACAATGTAGCCTGCTTGCTGTAGCTGCTGTAAAGCCTTTCTGATAATTGCACCACCTGCGTTCCTGTGATGAGACAAGTTATATCCAATCTGTTTTCTACCACCGTATTCGCTTCTGAGCTCAGAGACGCCGATTGGTCCATGAATGTACACCTTCCTAATAAGAGAAGCACATCTCGTATACCACCAGTCTTTGTTTTGAGGAATCCTTTCAGCATGCACGCCAGTCTTAACAAAGGCTGCCCAGTCAGGAGGCTGAATTTTCTTTTCCTTCTTTATTTGTTCAGTCAACTTTTCAATCAGATCCTCAGCTGGAACATCATATGCTTTTGCCATGATTATGAACAATAATCATGAAGTAAATCCCTTATAAATTCTTGCCAGCTGTTAGAATCTCTCAATTTAAAGAGTTAAAGACGCCATTGCTTTGTCTTTTCTAGGATTTTATGATACGTATGACCACATTTGAGGCAGGTAATTCTTATGGAACTTATCCTTGACCTGCCTATTCTTATTCTAGAATTCTTTCCGGGGGTAATAAACTTTTTACATCGTTTGCAATACAGCTGTCTGTATTCATAAGGTAATCTCAACCTTAGCCGCATAGCAATCTTTTTTGCAATGTATGCATGGCGATCAGCCAGGTCGTCTCTGTTTTGTTTAACCTCTTCTAAAGCACTAGCTAATAGGATCTGGATCCTTTCTGCTGCAATCATCTTTAGCTGATGCTTTTTCATGCTTCTTTAACACGGTCCTGTTCCTGACTATATTTATGTTTGATGTTTTGAAGTATTTAACACTGTTGCGCTAGCGACTAATGATATCATAATTAAGCAGTAACGCTCTTAGTCTAATGGGAGCATACATACATATTGAATAGTTTTGATGAAGTGGAAGATATAGCAAGAAGATATGTGGAATCAAAACAAAACAATGCATCGGACTCTAAAATCTTTGCAGGACAGATTATTGATTATGTCTCATCTTCAGGGTTAAAGTTTCCATTGCAGGACGAGGCAGTCGTTAGCAATGGAACCACAAGCTACGTATACAGGAAAAGCAAGGCATATCCAAATCTATTTAAATTTATATCTGAAGTACTTCACTCTGAAATACCAATTACAGTCAACGATGTAAGGTTCGGGCCCGGCGAAATTATAGTGGCCAGAGGAGATCAACGTGAGGCAGAAGAGCAGCTAAACTTGAGCCTTAAAGAACTTCAAAAGCTTGTCCATGCCAAGAGGGCTGAGGCTCTTAGATCATAGATCCGCCTACGCATGTCAGTGTCTTTTATCTTAGAACCCAAAGTGGATATAGTATGTTATCTTATGATCTAGAGGTTACCATCACAAATGATATCATTGGTTATTGCCGAAGCCGCAATAGAAACTGTCCCTATTCAGATAATTGATCACCCTTCTGTAAGAAATCATGCTAAAAGAATGGGTAGAAGATCGAACGAAACTCTGCTAGATAGAAGCTATCATCATTCCGCAATGATTCATGCGGATCTGAAATCGGAATGGAAACGAGGAAGACCTGATATTGTACATTTTGCCTTAATGGAGGCTTTGTCGACTCCTTTGTTTTTGAGAAGGAGATTAAATGTATATCTACATACAATAAATAACAACCTTATATCTATTGGCGAGAATCTTCGGATACCAAAGTCGTATTTTCGTTTTGAAGCCCTCATGATAGATCTTTTCAAAAAAAAGGTTATAAAGGCTGATAGTGGGGCCGGCATTTCGGATGAGGCTAATAATGACTGGAATAAGCATAACACTAATAAAAATATACTTTTGCAGTTGCATGAAGATATGACCTTTTCAAAGGTCATACAGAAGACGATACAGCCAGCCACACTAATAGGGCTCTCCACAGCAGGAGTTCAAAAAACCGCTCAATCAATTGTGGAACAGAATCTATCTGCTGAGAATTCAAACTGTGCATTTGTTATAGGAGGATTTGCGAGGGGTCATTTTTCGAACGATACAACTGCATTTCTCAAAAGGTTATACTCTATAGCAGATTACAGATTGGAAGCGCACGTTGTAATCGCAAGAATAATTTATGAATGCGAAAAGATTTTGCATATGTAAATATTACTAATGATAGAATGCATCGACCATAAACGCAATAAAAAGGGCGGTCAGATATGGACTGGAGAATTTGAAAACTGTCCATGCAGCTCTTTCACTAGGTCTTAGGAGCAACCATACAGACAAACATACCATTGCTACTCCAAACACAGCCGCGGTACTTACATAGATCAACCCAAATTGTTTAAGGAAGAACGGAAGAACGCTAAATAACACCATCATCAGAGTTGTTCCAGCAATCACGCGAACTGATCTCTCTTCACTAGAAACAACTGGCAGCATCGGAACGCCGGCCTTTTTATAATCTTTTTTCACATGCAAAGACAGACTCCAAATATGAGTCGGAATCCACAAGAAGACTAGGCCAGCCATGACTAATCCAAGTTCGATGTGTTGAGTAGTTACTGCCGTGTATCCTATTAGAGCAGGCGCTCCTCCGGAGAATCCGCCTAAGATAATATTCAACTGGCTCTTCCTCTTCAACCACTTACTGTAAATTATAATATTGTCAAACAATCCCAAGGCCATCAAAATAAAAGCCCATATGTTCACGAACCACGCAAGTGCGAGAGATATCCCAGCCAATATCAAGCCAAAAATAAGTGCATGTTTTGGTGCTATTCTGCCTGACGGTAGTGGCCTGCCTTTTGTCCTCTCCATGATTGCATCTATGTCTCGATCGTTGTAGCCTGTCAGTGTATCAGCAGCAGCTGAGCCTGCAGCCACTCCTCCAAGAAGGAGCACCCAAGTTAGAGGCTGAACGGGTATATGAAATAATAATGATGCTGTAACCGCGGAGCCAAAGGATGTAAAAACCAATAGGTACCAAATTTTTGGTTTTGTGAGTTCAAAATAGTTTTTGAATCTATTTCCTACTGTTCCCTGGGTGATCAACTACAATACCATCTCTTTATGATTATTTCATCTATAAAAATACAGACCAACACTCGATATGATATGCTGTTACTTTGATATAGAAGTTGGAAATATTATCTCGCGAGCAGTCTTTCTCATCTCAATAAACGTTTCTGTCTTTTGAACTCCTTCAATATGACCAATTTTTTCGGAGATCAAATGATGCATTTCATCAAGAGATCGCGCGTTCATGGTAACGAGGATGTCAAATCTACCAGTTACTTCTGAAACCTCGCGAACTTCTGGTATCTTAAATAATTCGTTTAGAACATTGTCTCTTAGTTTAGAATCCATATTGATACCTGTCAAGGCTTTAACACTCAATCCAAGCGCCTCGTCATTAATGACGATTGTAAACTTCTTAATTAGGCCTTTTCTAAGAAGCCGCTTGATTCTACTGTATACAACAGAAGCATTTATACTGATTTTTTTTGAAAGCTTAGGTACCGATGTGCTCGCATCCTTAGAAAGTTCGCTTAATATTTTTAAATCCAAATCGTCTATTCTTGCCATCCATATTACCCATTATACGTCTAGTTTAGAGGTTAATAAACGTATTAATTTCACAATTAGAACAATTTTTTATCAATAATATCGAAATTAGACTATATTTTTTCGTCTGAGTAATTCCGCAAGTAGAACGGCACCCTTTGCTGACCCCATCTTTTCGTTATGCGATAATAGAACATATTTGATACCATTCTCAAAAACAGAGTCCTTCCTTAGCCTGCCTACCACTGTCGTCATACCGTCATTAATCTCTCTGTCTATACGCGGTTGAGGTCTTGCAGGATCGTCGTGAACGATGATATAGTCCTCTGGGGCTGTCGGTAGATCTCTGATAGTAATAGATTTCGAAAAATTTAACATTTCATTCTTTACCTCTGCTGGTTCGGCTGCCCCCTCTGTTTGAACAAATACGATTTCAGTATGACCATCCAACACGGGAACTCGGGTGCATGTACAGCTTACTTTCATCGCGTTTGGATTAATGAAACTCGTATCCAAATTCCCGAGAATCTTCTTTGTCTCTATTTGAACCTTTTCTTCTTCTTTTGGTATGTAAGGTATAATATTGTCCATGATGTCAAGAGCAATGACACCAGGTGATCTGCCAGCTCCTGACAATGCCTGCATGGAAGTCATGAAAACGTTGTTAATTCCAAATTTGTTCATTATCGGTTTAAGTGTTATAGCCAGGCCGGTAGTTGTACAGTTTGGCAACGGAGCTATGAAGCCCTTCCATCCTCTATTCTTCCTCTGAATATCTAGTAGATGAACATGGTCATCATTTATGCCCGGGATCAGAATGGGAACATCATCTTCATACCTGAAAGCAGCTGCGGTGCTAATCACGGGAACTGACTTGGCAAGCACTGGTTCAATTTCCTTGGCATCGGCAGATTCTACTGCAGTAAAAATTAGGTCGAATTTGCTAGGATCAATATCTTGCACCCTACTAAGTCTGACATCTTGAATGTATTCTGGAATTTGCTCCTTGTTATGCCACCTAATTATACCTGATTGTGAATCATAAAGGGCTTCCGTATACTTTTTGCCAGCCGATCTCTCGGATGAGGCAATCTGGGTCAGTTCAAACCATGGATGTTTGTTCAGAGCTAAAACGAATTCCTGTCCTACTGCACCGGTAGCACCGATAAGTGCAACTTTCAACATTGAATAGCGTTAGTTCCCATGGAATTAATAATCGTTTCAGACCCAGATTCATCGAAGTGGCTATTATATTTTATCTCGGTCCAATACCCTACAAAACATTCATTCTATATATGCCTACGATGTTACAATGACTAATGGTTGGCTTGGCGGTAGAGGCGGGAATCGGCAAACCAACTTCATGTTTCCATGGCGGCATTTACTCGGTAAATCCCAAATTAGTGAAAGCCGATTTTAGTTCAAATGTTAACCCTCTTGGAATTTCTAAGAGAGTTCTCGCATCCCTAAGCAGACATTTGTCTAGCATTTCGTCTTCATATCCTGATCCTGAGTGTATAGAACTTAGAAAAAAGATATTGAATTATTTGGATGGTGAATTAAGTTTAGAGTGCATTTGTGTAGGTAATGGTGCAACAGAACTAATTCATGACTTCGCCAGATCTTTCGTTCGTAACAAGGCATTGATTCCTGCGCCGACTTTTTGTGAATACGAAGTCGCCTCAAATCGTGTTGGCGCACATGTTACTTTAGTCCCACTGAAAAATATGAGATTGGATCCAGAGACTCTTATAGAAAAATCAAAAAAACAGGATGCTGTTTTCCTTTGCAATCCAAACAATCCCACGGGGCTTGTAGGCACAACTGAGATCAAAAAAGTAATTGAACGTTTGGACAATTCTACAAAGGTACTCATTGACGAATCGTTTATAGAACTCGTTGATGAAGATAACAAGGCTTATTCATTCATAGATAAAGTGAATGAATTTGATAATCTGGTAGTCTTGAGATCTTTTACTAAGTCCTTCGCTCTAGCGGGTCTTAGAATCGGGTATTGTGTTAGCAATCCCAAGCTCGCAAAGAAAATAGCGGCCAAACATATATCTTGGAATGTCAATGGCGTAGCACAAATGGCTGCAATTGTGGCTCTAAAGGATGTGAAGCGTATTGCAAAAGCAAGAGAATTAGTACAAAAAGAAAGGACATTTATGTATAAATACATAAATGGAAACTTAGAAAATATTGCTGCTTGCAGCTCTGATGCAAATTATTTTTTGATTCACTTGAAAAGTGGAGATTCTAAAAAGATTAGAGATGTTATGCTAGCAAGAAGAGGTATACTTGTCAGAGACTGTAGCACGTTTAATGGGATGGGATCTAGATATATTAGGGTGGCAGTAAAAATACATGATCAAAATTTACTTTTGCTCAATGCTTTACAATCACTAGGCTCATGGATATAATATGACTAAAGCAAAGCTACTGATGATTCAGGGCACATCGTCTGGGTGTGGGAAAACAACACTTGTCACGGCATTGTGTAGGATTTTCAGCAACCTGGGATATCAGGTAGCTCCTTTTAAGGCTCAGAACATGTCTTCGAATGCCTATAGCATTAAAGAAACACCAGATCAAATAGCGGTTGCCCAAGCCATTCAGGCTGTTGCGTCAAGAAAAAAACCAGATTTGAGAATGAATCCTATACTGCTAAAACCTATTGGAGATTATCGCAGCAAGATACTTCTTGGCGGCAAGTTTTATGAAGAAATGGATGCGAGAGCATATTACGCCAAATTCGTCTTGCGGAAAGGTTTTCCTTTCGTAGTAATGAATCTAAACAGTCTAAGGAGAGAAAATGATCTAGTAATAATTGAAGGCGCGGGATCTCCTGCTGAAGTGAATATTCTGAAGTACGATATAGCTAATATGGTACTCGCAAATGAAGTACGGACGCCTGTGATTCTAGCCTCAGACATTGAAAGGGGAGGATGTTTTGCAAGTATTGTTGGGACCATTCGGCTACTCCAACCTAATTACAGACACCTGATCAAGGGCTTTATAATAAACAAATTTCGGGGGGATAAAAGGCTGCTGAACCCGGCTATAAAAGTAGTTCAGAAAATAACTAGAAAGAGATTTTTTGGAGTCGTTCCGAAGGTCGATTTTTCCTTACCGAGTGAGGACTCCCTCGACATACAAGACTGTCATAATATTGGAATGTCCGAACGCCACTGGGATAGCCAAATAAGCCTTATAGCAAAGACTGTACAAAACAGCATCGATATAAAAAAAATGTCCATTGATGTTATAGGACTCAATTAATGATGGCACTCGAATCCATGTTAGTAGCGTTTGCCGGAGGAATTTGTGTCGATATTGTGCTAGGTGACCCGAGTAACAAGTTTCATCCTGTAGCTTGGTTAGGTCATGTTGTACATTACTTCGTACCAAAGCTAAAGCAAAACAACTCTGATACTAACAGTAAGAACAATATTAATTGTGTAGAAAACAGAAAAGAAAGATTGAGATCGATTATGTTTTCAGTTTTATTGATTGTATCTTTTGGGATTGCCATTCATATTTGTGCAATAGCCATCGTCCACACACTTGGAT
Organism: Thermoproteota archaeon; assembly: GCA_046724555.1. GTDB lineage: Archaea > Thermoproteota > Nitrososphaeria > Nitrososphaerales > Nitrososphaeraceae > JAFAQB01. The sequence continues at coordinate 18,733 of JBKOWU010000352.1, forward strand.
ACATTGCTCTCATTATACTATGTGCATTAACTCTGAAAATGAGTATCGCAATAAAGGGAATGGAAAAACACGCTGCAGCAGTAATGTGCGCTCTGGAAAATGGCGACCTAACAAATGCGCGATTTAATCTATCCATGATCGTAAAAAGAGATACTACGAACTTGGATGAGCAGCATATCATTTCAGGAACTATTGAGTCAATAAGCGAAAACATAGTTGACGGCATAACCTCTCCCTTATTCTATTATTCTTTTCTTGGGCCGGCAGGTGCTTTTTCGTTTAGAATTATAAACACGCTGGATTCTATGTTGGGATACACGGATAAATACCACAAAGATATTGGATGGATGCCCGCTCTGCTTGATACTGCTGCTAATTATGTCCCTTCGAGAATTACAGCGGTGATAATGGTGATTGCCGCTAGAATAGTTCATGCAGACTGGAAGAAATCAATGCAGATTGTGCGTAGAGACCACGGTAAAACTTCAAGTCGAAATGCAGGCTATACTATGGCAGCAATGGCCGGTGCTCTTAGAGTAAAGCTCGAAAAAATTGGTCACTATTCCTTAGGTGATCAATATGAATATGTTTCAATTGAGAAATGCAAGGTTTCGATTTCTATAATGCGATGTACCGTCATTGCCTTTGCGATGATAGTCTGTATGCCATTGATAAGTATTCTATATCTTCTGGGGTGGTGGAGGATAGTCTTTGGCATTTAGATCGATACAGACAATTATATCGTTTTTGACTATAATACCTGGCTACAAATCACACAGCAATGACCTGAATAGCGTTGCAAATGCAATGCATTACTTTCCATTGGCTGGTGTACTGATCGGAGCGATAGTTGGAGGCTTTGCGTACCTGATTTCGCTTTACTTGCAACCACTTATAGTGGGTTTTCTTGTTACTACAACGCTTGCACTCATAACTGGTTTGCATCATACAGATGCATTGGCGGATTTTGCTGATGGGTTGATGAAGAGGGGCGAAAAACTAACCAAGCGAAATGCCATGCGTGATCCTGCTTTGGGCTCTGCCGGTGTGACAGCCATCGTTCTATATGTAGCAGGTATGATTATTGCACTTTCGAGCTTGCACCAAGGGATCAAATTATTTAGCAGTATAGTTGCTGCTGAAGTAATCGCGAAATTTGTGATGGTTATGCAGGCGCATAGAGGTTACTCTGCTTGGGAGGGTTTCAGTTCACCATTTACCGCTGCTATGAAAGACAAGCGAAAAATTATAATAGCAACAATCATGTCGATTGCTGTTATATGGTTTTCCGGCACCAGCTATTTTGGTTTAATGGCGTTAAGCGTATCACTGGGATTAGCAGCCCTTATACAGTATCTGTCAAACCAGGCATTCGGCGGGATTTCTGGCGATGTAATGGGTGCATCAAACGAAATCGCTAGACTCTGTTCTTTAATGGTTTTGTCTGAAATAATGATATAATTAGTGTCTTAATTTGCAAAATTCACTTTCAGTATATTTTTAAACCAATTCAACTGTTGACTATTATCTGTTGATGGCGGCTATAATGTGTGGCGGCAAAGGAAGTCGCTTACAGGAATTTGCAAAAATAGAAAAGCCGTTGTTAAAATTAAATGGCAAAACTATGGTCGAGCTAGTCCTCGACGCTCTTTTGCAATCAGAAGAATTTTATAAAATAGTCGCAATAACGAGTCGCAATACCCCAATCACGAGGTCATATATTGCAACCAACCTATCGCGCAAGGTTGATGTGATTGAGACTGCTGGTATAACCTATCCGTGTGATATTTCAGTTGTGCTCAATATATTCAGACCATATACCGTTTTTGTGGTCGGTTGTGATCTTCCTCTATTAGGATTAAGAGACGTCAAGAAAATTGTTTCGCAGCACAGGCCAGAGCACGCCTGTACATCCGTGCTATCAGATAAACGATTCGTGACGAGTATGGGTATTAATCCATCCGTAATAGTTCGCATCAATTCAAGGCAATATTGTCACACTGGTATATCGATATTCGATTCTTCGAAAATATGCGATACAGGTCAAATAGACGAACACTATGTAGTAATAAACCAAAAGGGAGTAGCAGTCAACGTTAATACAAGATCTGATTTTGAAACTGCACAAAAGTTGATGTCGTCGTACGGTCCCTAGTCAAACACCTCTACAACCTTGGCTAGAACACTCGCCTTGGATCCTGTCTTTTTGGCTATTGCCTCTCCGCAAGACTTGCAGTTTATATCCGTTGTGCTGTGACTGAAAATGATTCTTTTCTCTCCACACTGGGTACACTGCACAGATATAAATTTGCTACCTGGTTTTGGGACCATTATATTGTTTTTTTTACTTGCCATTCGCATTCACATTAATTAGGCTTGGATCTCCAACTTGCGCATTCTTATTCCCTCACTCATTGTTTTTCTCTGACAATTCTTACATGTATACCGTAAAGTGATTTTCTTCGTGGTTTTAGCTGTTCTCTTTAACTCGGGGAACTTTTGTCCTCCATATCCTTTTTTATCTTCTGCGTGTCTGCGGGCTCCCTCTGCGGTCTTTCGATCCCTACCTTTTTTATATATTGACACTGATTGCGCCGTATGCGTTTTGCATTTAGGACAATACTTGCGAAGCTCCTTTTGCATCTTCATCCTACCATGGACTTGATTTTAGCGTTATTTAATCTCACCGCACAATAAGCGAATATTCGGATAATACGCTCAGAGCGAATTAGCAGATATATTCTTATTCTTCAAATAAATAGAAAATTGAAATAAAAATTTAAACGAGACCTCCTATGAATGAATGAATGATTATGGATAAATAACTAGCCATTTTACTGCAGTGTTACAATATAAACCTTATATTGTACCTAAGGGAATTCTATAGAAGAAATGGAATTCATTAGTAGTTTAATAGAGCAAATAAACTTCAGCACACAAAGCTTCAGTGTATGGATACCATTAGCCTTTGGGCTGATAGTGGGGTTGGCATACGTGATAGCCTCGGCTGCAAGGCGCGCTAGATGAAACTTAGAGCCGCTCTACTTTTTGTTTTTGGAACAATCAGATGCTAAAACACCCTCCCGAAAAATTAGCAAATTCTCATTTTTTGGCTAATATTCGATAGCCAGCTAGAATAAAATGTCGCTAGAGACTATAAAGCACCACGATTTTCTGCCAGACAATCTTAGGTGCTCATATTGTGAGCAACTTCTCTGAAGTCGAAGATTGTTTTACTTTTTGGCTGATCGTGTCCTGGAGCTGCAACGCCATTTTCGAATAATTGATCTGCGATCATTGCTGCGACAGGTAATGCCCCTGTAGCGCCCGGGGAATTATAATTTAGAACATGCACAGAACGCCAATCTTTAAGAATCAATGTATCCGGTACGAACCTTCCATCTTTGTTTACCAATATAGATCTAATCCCAGAAGTCCCTTTTTTTGAAAAATCAGATATTTTTATCTGAGGCAAAAACCTCTTAACTCTGTTTATCATGGACGATTTAGAAACAGAGCTTTTCAATTCATTGCTGACAAGCCTCAAGAATTGCGTATCAACGAGGATCTTTTGCGCACCACGAGCTTTTAATGATTCAAATGTTTTTGGTATGAAATACTTCAAGTTTGTTTTCCAGTTATATGCATAGGGACCAAAAACTGGGACAGCGTTTGGTCCTACTTCCCGCCGTCCGTCTATCCTAACTATCCAATGCGGATCCAGGAACGGGTACTCAGGTACAGTGGGCACCGAGTAAATGCTTAGCTTTGTAAGATTTCGATACCTAGTTGGAGCCTGCCAATATTCTCCTCTAAAATGAAAATCCGTATAGTCGTGTGCTAAATTCATAGAATGTGCAATATCTAAAGCATTTCCGCCTGCAACGTTAATTAGAAATTCTGTGTTTATTGTTTTTTGTTTTTCCCCATCCTGCAAGGTTAGCGTTAAGCCGTCGGTATGCGATTGCGTGACTCTCCTTAGTCTATGTCCGAGCAAGAATCTGCATTCAAAAGATTGAGCATCATAAAATAAGTTCCTTGTTAAAAGTCCATAGTCTGCCGATGCATCTCTAGAGCAGTAGAGCGCACCGTGACAATTAACGCTAGGCTCGCTCTTCTTCACATCATCTTTTTGCAAGATTTTGATTTCCTTCTCTGGTCGCAAGCCATTCTCTACTCCCCATTCCATATATTTGTGAATCCTGTCCATGCCTTCCTCGTTAACTGCAACCTCCATGACACCATCCTGCTTAAAAAGTACTTGTCTGAGATCGGAATACCTATGCCACATGTCATATCCTAGAAAAGCAGCTTTTGCGAAAAGTTTCTTCTTTAAAGGGTCATAGAGGAAAGGAGCGTGCACTTTTCCTGTATTCCTACTGCTTGTATGCAAAGCAACGTTTTTCTCCTGTTCGATTACCAAGATCTTTGAACCACATAGAGACGATAAAAAATAGGCTATTGAGGTGCCTAAAATGCCACCACCCACGACGGCAATCTTACAATAAGTTTCCAAGCGGGTACATACAGTAAATACAACTTTGAGGATATAAATATAATTCACGCCAGGATAAAAGATGAGATTTTTACAATTAGACACGCAACAAGATCCGGACAAATAATCAGCAAAAAAATTTTGATTCGTAACTACACAAAATTTTTTAAAAACAATCTAGCCTTCGAGGGCTAATTAATGACTCGACGCAAATATTGTAGGTCTGTAGTTTGAAAAGCTATACTATTGGTTGAAACACTAAACTAACATAAATATTGATATGATGTTCAATAAAGCCGCCGAGCCTTATGAATATTTCTTTTCAATGCTTGCGGCATTATAATCCATACCTTCCCATATTATTTCAAATCCCAACTTAGAAACAAGATCAGTATGACATTCGTCAGGAATTCCATATTCGTTAAAAAGTAAACTTGCCTCATTATATTTTGTTATTCCATTTGTTTCTAATACAGACCTTAACTTATTTGCCATTATTAGAGAGATTAAAAACTTGCCTACTAATATGAACTTGGTCTTCTCGTCTTTGCCAAAACTGTCCTTCGTCTTTGCTTCTATCCTAAATTTCGACTTGATAATTCTTAGAACGGCTTCCGCTGGTACGCCGCATTTTTTGGCGATATCCTCGATTGATATCACAGTATTGTCCGAATGAAACCTTTGATTAATTTGATCAAGCTCTTCTAATAGCTCGTTAGAGTGACCGGTTGCTATTTCTTGTTCAAGTATCTGTTCGGTATTCTTTAAATATTCTAAGATAGGCTTGAGTGGTATATTATTGCCCTTGAACGTTATCAAATGGTTCTTCTCAATGAAATTGGAGAGCTGAAAAATACCCGGTCTTTGTTTCGAGCTGGCACTATTGCTAGAAGCCGCATAGTAGTCGCTATTTACAGCCATTAGGAAATCAAGTCTTCTAATTTTTTGTGTCGCCGATATATCTCTTATTTTCTCAAGCTTCTTTTCAAGGTATTCGGTTGTCCAGAATCCTACTATTTCAAAGTATATTTTTTTACCATATTTTTCGAACACAAAGTCTGGAATCAATGCTTTGCCATCAGAGAGGACAATTGGATCGGGCTCCCTTGTTAAAGCCCACCCATTACCAGATTGTATAAATCTCTTGGCAAAGTTTTCTTCAACCTTACTGTCATAATATGTACTACTAGTAATGTCTGTATGACCACTAGTAAACTGTTCGTTCACATTGGTTATTTTAGACTCATTTCGGACAGGTTCGCATAACAACAATGGAGATCTATCGTTGGATAGTTCACATTCGTATATTTTCTTGCCCAAAACAAAATTCTTTCTTACTATCGACGCTTTGATAAACCATTTACCAGCAGAAAGTATAGAAGGGATAAGCTTTGCGATGGACGTTCCGTATCTATCCGTCAATTTGAATATACTCAAAGGTCCGCTAACGACGCACACTATTTCATTTTCATCTTTTTCTTGCGGTGCAGAGTTTTCATCTGTTTGCATTCCCTGGTTCTCATAACGTGTTTCCTGGTCAGTGGGTATTTTTTGTCGTTGCTCAAGATAGTACATTAGACCGAGCCTCTTCAGGTCCCTCAAAACACGCTTCCAGTGGATTCCTCCCCTTACGAAGAATTCTAAATGAGTGCAGTTAAAAAGCATGGTTTGAATAAGTGAAAGGTTGTACCATCCTATCAATTCCCGTGGACTTAGACTAAAGAAATGCTCTATAACCATGTTATCCTCTAGATCACTCCACATATTTTCAGCGATAGTGATTGTACTGATTCCTAGTCGCGACGCCACCAGATCCATAATCTCTGCTCTTTCTAAATCTGTTAGTGCAAAACCCTGCTTGGATGATTCTTCAAATAACTGCCTCCTAACATAGAACGGATCAATGGGCCAGCCGGATGGGCTTGGTATCTTCATGCTATCTGAGTCGTTCATTACATTTTTTGTTGTACTGTTGCTTGTTTCTGTGAAAGTCTTTTTGTTTGGACCAAAAATACATCGTCGCTGAAGTAATGTGTATAGTGCTCTTACCAGCTTGAAGTCTCCGTATTGTTCTTCAAGCAAGTTTACTCTTTCAGAAAGGAGTATATTCCTTTCATTATTTTTCCAGGATTCATTGAACTCGTCTATTAACTTTGCCGCTAAATGAATCTCATCGCCATTAGCTGAATTAGTACCAGTTGTGTGCTTGCAAAAGAGTGGCTCTATATTTTTTCCCTTGTTTTTTATTTTGACTCTGAGCAGTTGGGCGGGCAGCATACCTTATGGCTAATGGAATTCCTTATTATTATAAAGAGCAATTTTACGTTTCTGTTTTGGGCTAATGCTCGAAGTCTTCGTAATTGGTAGAGCTAAATCCTCTTTACAGGCAAAAATAGCAGAGTTTGCAACTTCTCCTAAACAAATTGCGTTTGGCTCAAGTGTCTTGTCTAACTCCTCCTGCTTTGATCTCGTATTCAGAGTTATATACGCGGTTTTTTTTCTGATCAACATAGCTTGTCTTGCTAAGTACTATTTTTCCCTGATAGCAATATTAATTTTTGACCCATTCGTGGTAGCACTCCTTAACGTATATTCATCCAATCGTGTATTATCCTACAAGGTAATCTAAGGTCCAATTGTGTTAGATTAGCAAACCGGCATTACTCAGGCTTTATGTTTTTATATCTATAAAATTATTAACTTTCAGTAGATCTTAAAATATGAATACGGATGAAAAACTGTTGGGATTTCTTAAAGATGGTATTGATTGGGAAAGAAAACCGACTAGTTTGCCCGGTGTATTTATTTTAAAGTTGCCCCCATTCAAAGGAAGACCAGCGACGTTAGCTATTGAAATAAATCCCGTAGATTCTACTGGCTCGCCTTCAAAAAAGAGGGGAATAGTAGTCAGATCGGAAGCGGAAATAGGAGAAATCAACAAAGTAGTCTCCAATGCAAAGCTTTTACAGTTAGCAAAAAGTATCGATGAGATTAATCCTCCAAGGAAAAAGCCTGGAACAGATCAGGGAGACGTAATCGAAATATGAGCAAGGGATTTCGAAGTCTCTACAGCATGCAACGTTTTTTGGTTAGAGTTTGACATCTGTGCCAGTAATAGACCCGCAAACAAGAAAAGTTGTAGGCGTGGTTAATTTGTTTATTTATATATTTATATATCATGCTGACGTTTCATTTTCCCTAAAGAATTATTTGCAGGTATTGTAAAAATTCTGCTGTTGAATTGTCTTCTGCCTCTACTGCTAACCATGTTAAATATATCCAACATCCCCTCATATGGGACAAATTAGTCGAGCTAAGGAATTATCAAAAGAACATAGCGCAATCTTCTGCTGGCAGAAACACACTCGTGATTCTTCCCACCTCCCTTGGGAAGACGGTTGTGGCTTTGCTTGTCTGCGCAGATGTACTCTACAAATTCAAGGATAAACGCGTACTAGTTATGGCGCCGACCAGACCGCTTGTAGCCCAACACATGACGTCTTTTGGGTCCGCATTAAAAATACCTGAAGAGCAAACTTCAACTGTAACAGGCAAGACTTCTCCTGAATTTCGCTCGGCTGTCTGGAGTCAAAAGCGCATAAGATTACTGTTTGCAACACCTGAAGTCGTCAGAAACGACTTGACTGAAGGCAGGTTATCTCTGGGAAATTTTAGTTTATTAGTCTTCGACGAAGCACACAGAGCAGTAAAAGATTACGCTTATACTCTTATAGCAATGCAGTACATTAAGCAGTCGCCCCATCCCCTGTTATTAGGCTTAACAGCCAGTCCAGGAGCAGAAAAGGAAAGAGTGCAAGAAGTCTGTGATAATTTATCGATTGAGAACATACAATACAGAACAGAGGACGATAGCGATGTAAAGCCCTTTGTAAACCCGATTGATGTCAAGTGGAACTGGGTTAACCTGCCGTGGGAATACACGTATGTCATATCATTACTGCGGACTGTGCTGGAGGGAAAATTGAAGTGGCTGGTTCAAAAAGGTATAATTAAGAAAAGTAAAATAGAGTGGATATTCAAGAGAGACTTGATACAGGCAGGGGACCTGCTCAAATACAACCTCGAACTTGCTATGGAAGAGCAAAGAGGACCGATTTACCTCGCTCTTTCGAATCAATCCGCTGCTTTGACTTTGATGTATTGTGTCGAGTTAATGGGTAGTCAGGGCTCATACTCGCTAAAGGCTTTTCTCCAAAGGATAGAAAAAGCGCAATCAAAGGCACAATCATTTCTCCTTGCAGATCCTAGGATCCAAGAAGCCAAAACGCTCCTATCAGGGATACAAAAAGAACATCCCAAGATCTTGCGCCTACTGGAGTTGGTAAAACTTCAGCATATTCAGCACCACGATACTGGCACACAACAAGAAAGTACCTCAAAGACATTAATTTTTACTCAGTATAGGGATAGTGCAAGGCATATAACGGAAATGCTGTCCAATACTGGAATCAAATGTTCCAGATTCGTAGGTCAGGCAAAAAGGGAAGGAGACGAAGGGATGAGCCAAGAGGAACAAGCCTTGACTCTAGAGTCTTTTAGAAATGGAGAGTTTGACATTCTGGTAGCAACATCGATAGCCGAAGAGGGGCTCGATATACCAGAAGTAGGTCTGGTTATTTTTTATGAACCAATACCTAGCGAAATTAGATATATTCAAAGAAAAGGTCGTACTGGTAGGAAATCGGCCGGCTCAGTCATCATACTTGCAGCGAAGGATACAATTGACAGCCGCTATCATCGCGCGAGTCAAAGGCGTCTGGAAATGATGCATAAACGTATGAGGAACTTAACGAATATCACTCTAAAACAAATGACAAGACTGCCAGTGAGGCTAAATCTCATGACACCACATGAAATATCTCACGTCGAGAAAAGGCAAGCAAGATTAGAAGACCAACTTAGGAAAAGAATTGAACTAGATGTCGAATATAGGGCGTCACCAAATAATCAACAGGCTAGCAAAGATTTCCTACAGAGGCTACAAGCTAAGAGAAAACAAGTATCTTCTGCACTGCAAGAAGATTTGGTCATAGGGAGGTTAAAGAGGGATGTTCAAAGAGCCATGAGAGTCATATATTTAGAGTTAATAAAAGCGGGAAAGGATGGTATCGATGCAGACGATCTTCGCGAGAAGTATCATCTTGAAAATCTAGTCCTAATTGAAGCAATAAAGAAACTGGAGAAGCTAAACAAGGTAGAGTGGTTAGACGACGGAAGGCTGATTACGGTTGAGAGTCTCAAACAATACCCTGGCAAAGCCTACAACATATATGTCGAGAAAATTTTACCTGGAAAGGCCCTTGTATTAATTGATGAAAAATGGCACGCCAGGCTAAATCAATACGATTACGATGGACCAAGAGCTCTTTTGAGGACCGGCTCGGAGTTTAAAGCCATTGGAGATCTGTACAGGGAAAGAGGAATACTAACCCTGCGAATAAGACAAGTCATTTATGCAAATTGATTAACTGTTTTTGCGAGAGGCGGACCCGATGGGCTTCGATCCCATGATCTGCGGTTCCGAAGACCGCCGCGATGTCCTGGCTACGCTACGGGCCCGTATTTGCCTTCTTTGATGGCGCCTTATATCAATTGAACTGCACCGTAGTCTAACAAGGCAAGCTAACCCTACCAACCTTTCACTGTGAATTCTCGTAATGACTTTTTATGGACTGATTGTGAGAGCAATAAAATGCTCCAAGTGTTGTTTGATGAGACCCTTAACAAAAAGAAGATCGCATGCTCAGTTCTCCTTGGTTCGCTATACCTGACATAATCACTTGATTCTAGGTGCGTAACAGTTTAACTAGGTAGTCAAACCTTAGAACATCCGTTGAAGGTTTCAGATAGAACCGCGGGAGTAGAATATGCTATACGCGACATAATTTCACATGCAAGACAATACGAGGCTACAGGAAAGCAGATAATATACCTAAATATTGGGGATCCCGTCAAATATGGCTTCAATACTCCTGACCATATCAAACAGGCATTGATCGACGCGGTGAAGAACAATGAAAATTATTATACAGAATCCGAAGGACTGCCCGAGCTTAGAACGGCCATAGTTAATAAAGAAAAAGAAAAAGGACTTTCAATTGAAGAAAACGACGTATTAATTACAAACGGCGTTTCCGAGGGACTGGACATGACTATGGCGTCTGTAGTTGACCCAAACACAGAGGTTCTCATGCCAGGGCCATATTATCCGCCATATGCGTCATATGTCAAGTTTTATGGAGGAAAGCCGGTAGAATTCAAGTTACATCAAGATGGCAGACCTGATCTGGAAGACCTCAGATCCAAGACAAGCTCGAGATCGAGGGCATTATGCATAATCAGTCCTAATAATCCTACAGGTGAAGTTTTCGACCGCAAAGGTCTGCAACAATTAATTGATGTAGCTGCAGAAAATGATTTGTACGTCATATGTGACGAAATTTATGATAAAGTCGTTTTCGACAGTCAGTTTACCGGAATAGGAAATGTGGCAAAAGAAGCCCCATTGATTTTACTTAACGGATTTTCTAAGGCATATCTTATGACTGGGTGGAGATGTGGATATATTTGTATAAATAGCGCTTCAGAAAAACTCACCCCTTTCAGGAAGAACGTTCCAAAACTGGCCAGGGTTCGCATATCTACAAATCTTCCAGTCCAGAAAGCTGCTGTTCAGGCATTATGTGGGCCACAAGATCATATTACAGATATGGTTATCAAATTGAAGAGAAGACGAGATTACGTAGTGAAACGCCTAAATGAAATCGAAGGAGTGACATGCAAAATTCCACATGGTGCTTTCTATGTTTTTCCAAAAATCAATTTGGACTCCCATTGGGATAACGACTTGCAATTTGTTCTTGAACTACTTAATAGTACCGGAGTTTTGGCCGTGCATGGATCTGGGTTTGGCTCGGAGTTTGGTGGTGGCCATTTTAGACTAGTCTATCTTGCAAACGAACAACTGCTCGAAAGCGCGATGGATAAGCTCGAGCATTTTGTTATTAAGTCAAGCAAATAATTAAAAGTGGTTTCATCTATACTATAATTGCATTTGTCTGCTTCAAGGAGACCATGGTCATGGCAGAGACGTGACACGGGTCTAACAGTTCGCATGCTTCTAAGTTTTAGCATACTTGCACTTCTCTACATAGTGTTTCTTAGCGCACTGGTATATGTAGGTGTAGATTTTATTTCTATTACTATAGTTGCTTCTGTATTGATTCTATTGCAGTGGTATTTCTCGGATAAGATTGTGCTTTGGAGCTCGGGAGCAAAAATTGTGACAAGGGATCAATATCCGCAACTACATGACGTTATAGAAAGAATTATTGCAAGAAATAACCTTCCTAAACCAAAAATAGCTGTCATTAATACAAGAATGCCTAATGCATTTGCAACGGGTAAAGGAAAGCGCAGCTCTGTAGTAGCTGTAACTACTGGACTATTGGATCTGCTTGACACAGAAGAGTTGGAAGGCGTCCTTGCACATGAACTGACGCACATTCGAAACCGGGATGTGTTGGTTCTAACCCTCGCAAGTTTGTTCTCTACAGTTGCATGGTACCTTATGCAGTTTGGATTCTATAGTGGAGGTATGGGTTATGGCTATGGCTACAGCGGTAGAGACCGAAATAATGCCGGAGGTTTAGCTATCGTAGTGATTGTAGCAATGCTAACTTGGGTAATCAGCTTCCTTGTCATTCGAGCCATTTCGCGATATAGGGAGTTCGCTGCAGACAGAGGTTCTGCACAAATGACCGGAAAGCCAGCCAAGCTAGCCAATGCTTTGATGAAGATCAGCGGTAATATGCATAGAATGCCCACAAAAGATTTGCGGCAGGCTGAAGGATTAAACGCTTTTTTTATCATACCTGCGGCGTCTGGGAGCACAATAGTCAATCTCTTCTCCACCCATCCGCCAGTTGAAAAGAGAATAGAAAAGCTCATGGAGATGGAGGCTTCCATGAGTTGAGCTTTTTTAGGAAAATTAGGAAGAGCATTTACAACAGCAAAAACAAGGAATCAAAGATTGATTCTGAGGCAATTTTTTCTCTTTCTTCCGCAACAATCACGTTGGAAACTAAGCAGGGATTAAAACCTACAGGCAGATGCGCCTTGACGGTCAAATCGACTAGCGGATTGTATTTCAACGAAATGAAGGATGAGATTCAAAGATTTCTTGCGATCAGCAAGCCGGATTTACAATTCGATTACCGAACTGTTGTTGATACTTATGGCTATCTTTGGCTTATTCTCGCAGGAAGAACTATAGAAGACGCACTAGCAGCTATAACCGCAGTTGTTGACACAATACAGGAGAAAGGATTTTCAAGCCAGATATTGGCATCTATTTTTGAATTCCGACAAGAAGTACGTGAACTCGACAGCAGTAGTGAAAAAAACAACAACCATAGCAGCATGAGGTATTTAGTTTACAACTACAAATCAAACAAGTTTTATCCTTTCGTGCCGTTTTTTGGGGAAAGATCCAGAGATACAGAAAATGAAATGAGAATCATGGCAACTCTCCAAAAGGAAATCCCATTTGAGAAGGATATGGGTATGTGGTATCCTCTATGGGACTTGCCATTGTAGTGATTTCGAATGTTTAGATTTCTGGAACAACGCCTTCGCCCATGAAAAGCCTCTTTGCTTCGTCCACAGAGAGGTCTGCGCTGGGAAGAATGATATCCGACTGGATTATTTCTTTTGAATCAAGCTGTTTTCCATTTTGTTCTACTATTTTGGTAAGCTCGATGAGATACTTTTTGAATTCATTGTCGTTAGGCCTATCAGCGCTTACCAACTGAACAAGCAGGTCGTCAATCTCATTTAGCCTTTGTAATATTTTATGGTCTACGCTAAACTGACCATGGCCCATAATCCTTACGATCTTTTTCATCGTCGCGGCTTTGGCTCTTGTGGTGCGTCTCATTTTTGCCGATTGTTTGCGCCTCGCTAACCGTCTACTATTTCTCGCTGGTTGCTTGCTTCTAACTTTTCTTTTTACTAACTGATAGGTGCTTCCTCGCTTGAGTGGTTTTTTTTGTTTTTTTGACGGCACTCGACCCTTTTTTGCAGTTTTAGCTTTCGCCCCCTTTGGAGATTTAGTCTGTTTTTTTGTCGTACTCCTTATCCTCCTGTTTTTGTTATCGTCTTATTTATGAAGTTTCTAAGCCTTTAACTTTGCTAATTATGGCCGTCATTTATCTATAAGTAGAGCCTGGCCAGACATCACGAAAATCTTCTCCCTGGTTGCCACAGAACCTCAAGCATTATTTACAGGCAATCGTAATATACGTCTATATATAAAACTGATTTGACATTAATTGCCTCATGCTACCGCCTGCTGTACATCCTGTGCTTGGCTTTCTTGCTCGGCATCATCACCGCCATTGGCGATCTTTTTCTTTTTGGAGCGCTGAGCCTTTAGCTTAGCTAACTCTTGCTCCACTGACTCCTGTGTTGCAACATCTTCCAACTGTTTTTCAATAAGGCCACCATCCTCGTTTGTACTTGAAGTATAATCTGTGAGAACACCTGATTCTATCATTTCATCCAACGCCTGCGACTTTGCTTTCATTTTTTCAGTCTTTTCTTCTGCTTTATTCATCGCTATGCCAACGTCGGCCATTTCCTCCGATATTCCTGTGACACTTTCTTTAATGCGGACTTGCGCTTCCGCTGCTGAATACTGGGCTTTGATTACTTCTTTCTTAGAATTGAACTCCTCTACTTTGGAAGACAATCTCCTTTCTGTGTCTTGAAGCTTTTCTTGTTCTGACTGCATATCAGTAATCTGTTTTTCCAGCGCACGCAGTCGCAGCATGTTTACGTTCTTTCGCTCTAATGCTAGTCTAGCAAGATCCTCTCTATCAGCATCTATTGCTCGTCTGGACTGCTCGTCAAGGGTTCGAATATTGTCCCAGAGTTTTGCTTTTTGCATTTCCAGTCGCTTTTTGGCTGTTATTACTCCTGCTATGTCTCTTCTTAATTTATTTAGCATTTCAGTTTGTCTTGTATAAGAATAATCGAGGGCCTCCTTGGGATCCTCATATCTGTCAAGAAGAGTGCTTACTTTTTGTTTAACAACGGTTGAAATACGATTCATAAGACCCAATAATACTCAAATCATACTTGTTGATCTCTACTATTAAACCTTAATTATTGACAATCCAGTCATTTGATCGCTGTTGCATTCGTCGGATACAGAGTCAATTCAACATTGCTTTGCTATTCATGCAGATTCTCTATATTCTATTTACTAGCTGAGTCTTCTTGATTTGTATTCATCCCGTGGATTGTCTTCTTGGTTATTTCTAAAATATCCCCCGAACAATAAAATGCCGCCGCCGAGTAGCATTGCGATAACAAATTTCTCATTGTTAATCTGGCCGTTAGTGTAATTATCAAGATAGAACCAGACAGATAACTGGGTACTATAGAAATACAGATTTCTCAATGCAATTATGATAGCCATTACGATGAATAGTATTCCCATAGCCGTCATCCAATTTCGTCCGCGACGACTCTCCGCATCCGCTTCGCTTATCTTTCTTCGACCAAATACCATATTATACTACACTAGCCTGATTCCAGGATTTTTCATTTTATTCATTTTGGCTGCATTTAGGAGCATCGGAGTTAGAATTTCAGCCTGGTATGTGGTAGATAGAGGCCCTAGATATATAGGACGAAGCCCATTTATCTCAGAGATCAAGCTGTTCACTCTCGATACGCTGTTATTATCGTCACCACATACAAATGTGTCAGCGTCCAGGCTTTGTTTTACATTTCTTAACTTCACCTCGGAGATAGTGTGGAAGGCAGAAACCACTCTTGATCTGGGAGGTAATGCATCTGCCACCATCGAGGCTGCAGCTTTCCTGGTCTCCTCAAATGGAGTATAAACGAAAACACTTTGAGTTCTGGTCATCGGGACTATGGGAGATACAACAACGCAGTCATCTCTGATTATATGCTTAAGTTTGCTGCAAGTATCCTCGATGTTTTCATAAGGGATTGATAGTATAAGAAGATCGCAGCTTTTTGCAAGCTCAAAATTATCGTCGCCGTTAATGCTTCCAGTAATGCTCTGGCCATATGATTCACGTGCTGTGTTGAGGTAATTCATTGCAGCCTGCTTTGCTTTCTGTGCATCCCTTGAACCTATCACAACATCATGTTTGAAGCACCATCTCAGCGCGAAGCCTTCTCCCATTCCGCCAGTCCCTCCTACAATTCCTATTCTCATATGGTATGTTTGATTTCAGAAAAGATCAGATATAAGGATATCAGCGATTTATTGGGTCGCTAAGCGTACGCAAAAACACTAAACGGCTTCATAAATCCTAAACGCATAGGAAAGCCGGTCAATGTTAATATTCTATTGGCGTAGAGTCTGAGTGAATTGCCGCTAGCAATATTAATGCGCCATGGACAAGCCGATAATAATGTAAAGAGAATCTTAGTAGGCAGACACATTGAATCGCATCTCACAGAATATGGTAAAAAACAGGTAGCCGATACAGCCATGTATCTAAAGAATATTTCAATAAAGAAGGTCTATACAAGCCCTGTCATTAGAACCATCGAAACAGCAAAGATAGTTTGCAGAATTTTAGAGCTTGACTATGAGATCGATGAACGCCTATACGAAATTGAGTTAGGAAAATTGGTTGGCATGAATTTTGAAGAAATAGTTCAAAAGTTCGGAAACTTATTCCTGAAATTTTATAATGAAAACGATTCGACACTGACACGATATGGCGTAGAGAGTTTCTGTTCTGTCAAGTCAAGAATAAAAAACCTGCTAAATGAGATTATGATAAACCACCACGATGAAAACGTATTGCTAATAACGCACCTAGATCCAATAAAAGCTGCAATTTCTACTCTGCTGGACCTTAATCCGCAAGTCCTCTATAATTGGCATATACATAATGCTTCCTTGACCATCTTGCGATACCAGAGCAACATTTACTCCCTCGGCGGCGTCAATGTGATGGGTATAGATCGTTATATTGAGGAGTGACTTTTAAATTATGTCAACCCCAATTTTGTTGGTTGATCTCTGCACTAAGAATTGCTAGGCTCCCTGTGTTGGTGTTTTTCAACATCTTGGAATTATCGTTATACGTTTCTAATCAAATAGCGCTCCGGTTGACACATGTATCGCAAGAGTAAGAGTATTTTCTATTCCGAGACCAAGTAATATAATAATATATTATCGCGCTGCTAATATAGATGTCGTGGTGGCTAGACGAACGCCATTCGGAATTGGTGTCTATAAGAGTAATTTCTTGATATTAGCGGCAATTCTAATCATATGCTCTTCCGTTTTTTCATCCTTAGTGTCGAAATCTTACGCACATTTTAGTCATTTAGCTCATTACAATACTGGTGGCACAGGACTCGGCAAATACTATGTAAACCAACAACTCGACCCAGAGTATACCCCTCCAAATCTTCCTACTAAAATTAGCTTTAGCATACAGGACAACATGAATGGGAATGATGTGCGGAATGTATTGACGATGGTGGAAATTTATTCTGTAAGTACTGGCGAGAGGATTAGTGTATATCCTTGGACAAAACAAACTATAGGAGATTTTGATATATACTATTCGTTTCCGAGTATAGGACTTTATGAAATAGTTCTTAGCATTGCTGATGGTGTTGATAGCAGTCGTGTTAATTTATATGGTGTAGATCCACCAAGAACTATTCTTAGCAGCAACCTTAACTGTGGCTGTGATAGAGCAGTGTTCAATGTTTCAGTCTCTCACAATTTCGGAAATATATTTAACCTGGCAGTATTCGGAGGAATAATATCAGCCATAGTTGTATTTGGAGCTGTTTTGCTGTTCACATATAGAAAAAGAATCTCGAGTAGAGGTAGTAGCCTTTATCCAAATCTAAAGAGAGATGAAGTAATAAAATATTCGATTCTTCTGTTAGCAGTCTCATCAGGCATAGTTCACTTGGCAGTTTTCTCAGAACACGGTGGCCTTAGAATAGAATACAGCATTTTTCTGTTAGCGGCAGGTGCATCACAGATAGCTTATAGCATGTTGTACGTATTGCTCACTATTGGAAGTGAATCCATGCCAGCCAAAGATAGAGAATTTGCTAAATCGTATTATCGTAAAACAGTTATAGTCAACTTGTTTGGACTGATAGGCAGTGCGATATTGTTGGGTCTATATGCGTACTCGGTTACACTTCCACCTCCCCTTTCACCAAATAATGTTCCAGAAGATGTAGACGTGGGTGGAATATTAGATAAGGCTCTGGAACTTGCGTTGGTAATAGGCATTATCTATCTGCTGAAGACAGAGAAAGCGAAATTGCGAAGTCAGTTTGTTAATCCATTATAAGATGCAGATGTCTATTTCTATGCTGCTGACGGGCGAATTTTCGGAGTTCTTTACAATATCTTCGGTACTGAGTTATCGAATTTGAACAGCAAACAGCAATAGCAACAGCAAACCCTCCTATATGATTGCACAGATAGAGTAGATTTCAAAAGCCTTAAATTAGATGACAGAATTTATTCACACACACGATAGAGGATATCGAAATATGATATTATCAAGATCAACTTCAAGAATGCTTTTGTTTATGATTCCTCCTCTAGTTGCAGTATTCGTTTTAAGTTTTATTATCGCGCCAGCTTTTGCTCAACAATCTCCTTCTTCACAAGCCGAACAATATCTTAACAGACGTGTCGAAATCTGGGCCCTTTTTTATAGGGGTATGATAGCGGCATTTGTAGTAGGAGCCGTTGTCCAAGGTAGCATTATCTATGTGGGTTGGAGATTTAGAGAGGGCAACAAAAAGAATTTTATTCCTAGCCAACCAACGGAGGGCACATAGGTAATGGGTCACGCTACATATGAATGGATTTACGTTGCTGTTGTGATAGCTCTTCTTACATGGGTAGGCGCTGACGCGTGGAATACTGAACATAATCTGGAGGCTGTCCCTCCTCAGGCGCAAACCATCAAGGCGATCGGCCAGCAGTGGTTTTGGACTTTTGAACACGCTAATGGCACCCAGGAAGTTGGACAGCTCCATGTAAAAGCAGGCGTGCCTTATAGATTCGAAACTGTTTCAAAAGATGTAATCCATTCTTTCAATATTCCTGACTTTACGATACTGATGGATGCTGTCCCAGGTAGGGTTAACACAGTTTGGAATGTCTTTGATCAGCCCGGTGAGTACTTGATCCAATGCAGAGAGTATTGTGGCTTACTACACTACAATATGAGAGCAAAGGTGTTTGTGTTGCCCGCAACAACACAAGGCTACGATTATGCTCCGACTAACCAAACTTCGGCTGCCGTGGCTGGTGCTGCCACCTCAGGGGGTGGATCTGCATCTCCTGCTGGCTCAGCTGCAAGCACCTCGCCGGCAGCAGCTGCTGGGGGAGCTGCTGCTTCTGGACCTGCTCTGACTATTCCACAGGGCGCCTCTGTTCAAGGCAATCCTTCTTATCAACCTGCTACTCTTTCTGTGAAGAAAGGCGATACTATACAGGTACAAAACA
>JBKOWU010000197.1:0-29547 GCA_046724555.1 Thermoproteota archaeon
TTTTGATTTGAAACCTGGATCAATAGGTCCATCAACCTTTGAATAATCTGTACCATTTCCTGTTAGAGAAATAGTAGTTAGGCCGCCGCCGGATGATGATGCACCGCCTGTTCCTTCTACAGCTGCAGGTGCGGTGGGAGCGGGGGCAACAGGAGGTGGTGCAGCTAAACTAGGTGTAGTTCCAGCTGATACAGAAGGAGCCGCACTCCTTGGCTTTGGATTCATAGCTCCTGGAGTTAACTCTTCTAGCTTCTTTATTGCAGCATCAACAGAAAGCTTTTCAGACTTTTGATAGTGAGCGACTAGCTTATCGCCAATCTTTGAGTTTCTAATTATGGTGTCTATGATCATCTTGGCATTGTGGTCGGCTTTGTGTCTGTAATTTGTTACCCAGTAGGGATCGCCAAAAAACTCCAATGGCTTGAGCTGATAAATTACATCCACCACTTCTCCAGTTACTATTTCGACAGTAACATAGAGCGATGCAGACAACTTTTCATGTGTTATTGGATCGTCGCTATCTTCAGACCATGTATGAGTAACATAAATTCTGTCTGCATACGTATCAACTTTGAATCCAGATTTCTTTAAATCGTTAGCGATACTTGATATATCAGAATTGTCCGTAATTTCGACAGGGATCCTAAATACCCCCAGCCTACTGGCGTGCAACGGAAATACACCTCTTTTTGCAACTCCAGACAACATGACCCAAACTCGATCTCTAAGAAGTGCGGACATATTCTCACCAATTCTGTAATTGGATACAGGCTAAAAGGCTTTCTATTATAGTTAACCTCTAGTCATCTGGACAGGTCAATTCCCTAATAGCTTTATACTTGGATTCCAATTCCTCAGCAATTTCAGAAACGCGTTGCAAAGAGTAATTCGATTTGGGAAAATACCATCTGATCCCTATTCGATGCCCAATACCATCTATATCATATATCATTCCCTTTTCCGAGTTTACTCCGTATTTATCATCATAACTATATTCTCGCACTTCCAAACCTCTCTTGGTTTTATCTTCTAATACAAAATCAGAATGACCTTTTTCGTAAATCTCGTAAAATTGGCCCTTTTTTAAGGGGATACTAGCTGGCTCCATTAATCCTTGTCACTTATAATGCCTTTTATTTTCCAATTGGATTACCTATCATGTTGCCCCACTCTGTCCATGAGCCGTCGTAGTTACGTACAGAAGGGTATCCAAGAAGATATTTTAGTACAAACCAGCTGTGTGATGACCTTTCGCCAATTCTACAGTAAGCGATTATCTCTTTATCAGGGGTAACTCCTTTTTCTTCATAAAGTCTTTTAAGTTCATGCACATTCTTGAAAGTTCCATCTACATCATTTACGGCTTGTGCCCATGGAATATTCTTTGCGCCTGGAATATGCCCTCCTCTTTGTGCATGCTCTGTTGGATATTCTGGTGGAGCTGTGATTTCACCGGAGAATTCCTTCACTGAGCGAACATCGACAAGCACGTTTTCACTTAATCTTTCGAGAGCCCTCTTAACATCTGGCAAGTATGCACGAATACCCTCGTTAGGAGGTTGGGCAATATATTTTGAAGATTGCGCCGGCGGTTCATCTTTTGTATACTCTCCTTTCTCCAACTCCCATTTCTTTCTGCCGCCATTCATTATCTTGATTTTCTGGTGGCCATAGTAGTTAAATACCCAAAAAGCAAATGCCGCAAACCAGTTGTTAAAGTCCCCATAAAGCACTAGTTCGGAGTCCGGAGTGGCTCCGACTCTGCTCATAAGGGATTCGAATTCACTTTTGTTAATTATGTCACGGCGTTCCATATCGTTGATATCCTTTTTCCACCGGACCAGATAAGCGCCAGGGATATGACCCTGTCTGTATGCATTTTCGGGATCATAATCGACTTCAAGGATTCTTAAACTTTGGTTCTGTAAATTATTTGCTACCCACTCAGTTTCGCACAAGACTTCAGGATGATAATAAGTATTACTTGACATAGTCTCTGAGTGTCTTAAGATCTACTACCTAATATATTTGTGATATGGGGACCCGATTGGGAAATGTGGAGTATCAGAAATGTATCTAGCTTACCGATCGATTTGTTTTTACTTTGTTTGTAACCCAAACCAAGATATTTTTTCATTATTTCACCAATTTAGTTCAAAGCAATAAGAATACAATCAATGTTGCTTGGTTATGACTCAAGCGCTATACATTATATTTTTATGATAAGCTGACGCAAATCTTGTGCGTGTAAGCGCCATATTTAAAACACTTAAATTATCAGGACCTGGGCATAACAAGATGGGCCGGTAGTTAAGTCTGGTAGAATACCTGCCTTGCATGTCAAAGTCGTATGGCAGAGGAGACGTAGGTGGTCGTGGGTTCAAATCCCACCCGGTCCATTACATAACAAGATACCCTTAGTCGATAACAGTAATCCATAGCAACAGAGAATACGCTATGATTACTAGCAGAATGCTATTTTTCCTACACCATAAGAAGAACTAACGAGTTCTAAGAAAGTGCAACTTGGTACTGTCGAATCACGCAAATTATTGTTCTATTTGTGCAGTTAATATGATTAGAATTCTCGATTGCATTATTTCCAGAGCCATCGTACGGCAGCATATAATGAGATAGGCATTCTGCTTTTTCTATAATTCTTAAATTATTATTAATGTATTGATCTACCTGTCACCACATTGTTGACTACTAATCTTCTTTACAGCAGTATAGTAAGACAGCAGGAACAAATAGCAAAAAGGATCATTACTAAAGACAATGAAGGCGTTAAAATAAGGTATGTGTGCGGAGTAGATGTTTCATATAAGCACAATATTGCCTACTGTTCCGCAACGGTTATTGATAAAGATAGTCTCAGTGTAGTTGAAAGTGCAAACACGATCACTGTAGTAGATCAACCATATATCCCAGGCCTCTTTATCCTAAGGGAGTACAAGCCAATAATAAATGTGCTACAATTGGTGAAGAAAGAATTCCAGATTTTGCTTGTCGATGGACATGGAGTCCTGCATCCTAGACGATGCGGCCTGGCCTCTTATATAGGGGTAATGATAAATAAACCTACAATTGGCGTTGCAAAATCTCTGCTTTGCGGTTTCGTTAGAAAAGATAAATCTATAGAATTTGGTGGAGATGTTCTCGGATTCCAAATACGAAGCTGCGATAAAAAGCACATCTATGTAAGCATAGGTCATCAAATTAGCTTAGGAACAGCAGTAAAAATTGTCAAGGAATTAACTAGAATAGGTCAATGGATCCCTGAACCTTTGCGTATAGCAGACATAAGTTCTAAGCGATTACGCCAATGCGGTACGATTTGAATATTATTATGGTTTATCCGCAAGGATTAAGTTTAGGAGATTACAATATTACATATTGTCATTCTTCGGTGGGACTCCAGATCAGAAAGTAGATAAAAGCAAGTATCAACATCTTACGATGAGTATCAAGCAGACGGTATTGGAAAGAGCACGGCATCGTTGCCAAAAGTGCCAAGTTAAATTTAGTGCTAGTATTCATCCTCATTTTGAACATATCAATGGCTCTTTAAAGGACAACCGCCCAGTCAACTTGCGTGCATTATGCCCAAAATGTTTTAAATTGGTTGAAAAAAAGGAAAATCGCAAAGGGATGGTTGATAATATCCGAAACTTATTCGGATCCGTATTAAAAAAGTAAAAATGAATTGCTAGTCAAAGAATGATGTCTGCAATAAACAGAGGTCAGTAACAGGTTACTAGAGAAAGTTTAAGAATAATGATTGATGGTCTTTTCTATGACATAATGCGGATTTCTACTACTTCTGCAAGAAGAAAATGGGATACTCTGGAACACAATGGTATAGCATTTCCTCCAGAATATCAACCGAGAGGAATAAGTATCATTATATGTGGTGAAAACCTAATGCTCAACAGAGACCAGGAAGAGATGGTGCATGCGTGGGCAAGTAAAAAGGATACTCACTACGTGCATGACTCGGTCTTTCAATCTAATTTTTTAAAAGACTTTAGCAAGTTGTTACCTGCAAAGTTCCAAGATATTTACAATATCAAAGACATCGATTTTTCAGAAGCTTTTAGGCTCATTGATCAGGAAAGAAAAATCAAAGAAGCTGAAAAAGAAAGAATCCGTAACCTGCAGCCAGAGGAGAAAAAGAAACTATCATTATCTAAAAGAGAAGAGAGAGAAAAATTGAAGGCAATATATGGTAGGGCTCTCATTGATGGTACCGAAGTAGAAATTGCCAATTGGTTGGTTGAACCGCCTGGTCTTTTCATGGGAAGGGGACAGCATCCATTACGAGGTAAATGGAAGCCACGTATAATGCCTCAAGAGGTTACTCTTAACCTTGGAGAAGATGCACCGGTACCAGAAGGCCCATGGAAGAAGATTGTTCATGATCACTCGTCCATGTGGATTGCTACATGGATGGATAAATTAACCGCTAAAAGAAAGTATGTTTGGTTGCATGATTCATCAGCACTCAGACAGAATAACGACAAGGAAAAGTATGACAAGGCAGCAAAACTCGGCAGACATATAGACAAAGTTCAAAAGGGAATCATTAATAGGATGCTTAGAACCAAGGACAATAACCAAAAGAAAATTGCAACTGTGTGTTATCTCATATTCAAACTTGCAATGAGAGTGGGTGATGAAAAAGATCCGGAAGAAGCCGACACTGTGGGTGCCTCAACACTGCGAGTAGAACATATCAAGTTCCCAAATAAGGATGGTAAGCAGTTTATAGAGTTTAATTTTTTAGGCAAAGACAGTGTCCCTTGGCAAAAAACACTCGAAGTTAACTCTGAAGACACCAGGGGCCTTCACCACAATCTTAGATTATTTATGAATGGAAAGGATATCGGCTCGCATATTTTTGATGGCATCACATCTGGAAAGGTAAATGCATTTTTACGTAGTGTCGACCCAAAAAATGTGCCTGGCCTAACAGCAAAGGTATTCAGAACATATATTGCAACAAAAACATTAAGAGAGTCCTTAATAAATCCACCAATCATCGTAGATAGTAAATCGTCACGGGCAGAGAAAATATATGTTGCCAAAATTGCAAACCTTAAGGCCGCTATTACTTGCAATCATAAAAAGGGGATAGACCCAAGAAATCCTGCGAGCAAGAAGACATTAGAAAGGTTTGAGGAATCAACCAAAAGAAAACAAGAGACAATTGAAAAGCTGAAAAATGAAATAGCGGCAAAGAAGTGGAAGACTAAAGTTCAGAAGAAGAAGTTAGAGGAGAGGTTGAATAAAGTCGAGATGCAGCTCAAATTACAAATAGAAACACGCGATTATAACCTTGGGACATCCTTGAGAAACTATATAGATCCTAGAGTTATGAAAGATTGGCTTAACTATGTGGAACTTGACTGGAACTCAATCTACACTTCAACGCTACGGCGCAAATTCAAATGGGCTGAAGATTATCGTAAGCAAGACTCAAATGAATTTCATTCGGCATTGGAAGCTCCTACTGAACAGCTTGCAGTAGTGCAAGAGGAGACTCACAATCTTGTCAAAAGATAATGGTTAACCGATGCAAGACAAGTCATACTAATTAGGGTGTTAACATCGTTGCTTTACTCATTGCATCAGTCAAAGCGATTACTTCAGCAAAAAATCGTACTTCGATTTTACTTTCTGAGAAGTGTCGAATATAATTGGGTGTTGCCAACTCCGGACATTGTTAACTAATATCCTACATTATCTAGTCTCAGATATTTTTATGCCAACATCAGAATATTGAAAATACAAAAACCCATTTTGCAGTATTTTTGCTACTTACATACACAACAGCCAGCCTGCCTATTCGCCTTTTAGAAGGTTTGTAGCCACATTCATAAATTCAGATTCAGTCATGGGAGGAATGTTTGCAATCTTGACGTTATGTTGAATGTGCTCTGGCGCTTTATATCCCAACAGTGGTGCAATAATGGATGGACTCGATCGGATTATCTGAACAAGCTTGGCTACTTGATCTGATATACCCATATAATCAGGGATTTTAGCCCTAAGCAACCTGCCTTGAAGTAGCGGAGCGCTGGCAAAGACCTTCACATTCAACAACTTTGCGGCTTCAAGTATGTTCAAATTCTTGTTCGACCCTACGGACTGGCTTTTTAGCAACAATGCTTCGCTATATGCTAAATTGTATGGAAGTTGAACAAATCTAAATCCGTGTTCGCTGCCACCAACCTTATGCGCTAGACTAACCACTTCCTCTAAAGAAAGATACTCGTTGTTATTACGCTGCACTCTGAAGCAAGTCCATGTGGCCATCCCATAATAACGAATCTTGTTACTTGATCTGTATTTTTCATACACTTCAAAGACCTTTCCAAGCATCTCCATAAATTCTTCTCTGTCAACATCCTGGTGCCAACTTTCAAATGCATTATGGATATACATCAGATCGATAGTACTTAGGTGCAGATTCGTTAGAGATTTGTCAATGCATCTTTCGATGTAACCAGGATTCATAACGTGATAGCCAGAACTAATATCATTTGTTCCAATAATTCCTGTGGATATATACATCCTATGAATATAATCTATTATGTCAATAGTAGGAAACTCTCCATCATTTGTGATGTATCCGTTCTTGCTAGAAACGAAGACCTGATCTCTTGATACGATTTCATCCTTGGCCAAGCGTAATAACGCCTTGCCTATGCTTCTTTCAGATCTCATTGCGCGATAATTGATTGCCGTATCTACCACATTCACAGCACCGGATCGAATAGATTCATAAACCGCATCTTCAACGGCTCTGTCATCTTCTGCAGTTGGTTGGCCCAGGTAGGTACCAAGCCCGATACTTGATAAATGCAATCCATCGAAATTACGAAAGTGACTAAACGGTATTCGTTTTCGTATGGCGCCCTCAGCGAATTTTTTTGTTCCTTCACTAGTCGCACAACCATCTAAATGTATATATGTACCAGTCATAAATTTCCAAGTACCATATATTCAGCTAATTTTAAGCTTAACGTTTCTGCGAAGCGTATTTGGAGCTTGTTAGACCTAAACAAAAATTTTACAACGCAATATTGTCAGATCCTTTATAATAAGCTAAAGATGTTATCTTTCCTCAAACCAGTGACCGTGAGGTCCGTATGTATGAAGTCAAAGTTCTGGTTACTAACTCTGAAATTAGACGGCTATAAGCCTTTTGGGAACTGGTACGTCGACGGAATTTTAGAGGGAGGTCTGCCAAACACTATGGCTATTTGATCGTGCTCTTGAATGTTGATGTTCCTATAATTTGCCTCTCCATTTATTTTATTTCCATTGACGTACACTGCCATGACATTAGTTGCATTAGCAGTGTTATCGAATATTTGTACATTGCTGAATTGCTTCTTCCAAATATCAAAGAATTGTCCCAGCGTGAAATTTCTGGTTACCGGCGACTCTATATGTATAACCCCAGCATCATCGTGAGTATGTAACCAATAAATGCATTTACCAGGAATGATACCGATTTGAGATGGTATCGTGTAAGGCTGCCCATCGATAAATATGTCAAGATGCGCATGATTATGAAATACAAGTTGTTCAGCAGCATTGCATTGTATGCCGTCGATTGTCTGTGCAGATGCGTTAGAGCTGGACAGGAATTTAGAAGACGCCACAGCAAGGCCAATACCAATAGCAGCTGCTGCTATCAGACCAATCACTATGAATTTCTTGATTTTCTTTTCCCTTGCTACTTTGCTACCACGATTTCGACGGTCTTTTGGTTTCATACAGTATAGCAGCTGTTAAAACAGCACAGCCTATATTTATATTAATTATATGACTTGTACAGCATATGATTGCACAATTTGTCACTAGTCGACATTTCCAACTTAGGCATAGAAGGTCAATAGATAAATATCAACCTAAAATATCAAATAAGTTGTGAAGACTCTGCTTATTCATGAGCAAACATATGCTAGACTTACTTCGGTACTTGAAGACCTAATGCATTCAACAAGGCGCGATATTAACTATGATGATATCATTAACGAACTAATTGACACATACCAAGAGAACAAATGGGGACACATTGGTGCTGATATAGGTGGTGGCTAGCTCGAGCCTGAGACTATAATAAAATTCAATGGCACTTTTTCCGGTTTGCAATACGAGAATATAGTTTAAAGTATACAAGCGACTGTAAGAGCTTATGAATATTGTAAAGATTGTGAAGTCAGGAGACGAATTCACATCATATTTCTATGATGAAGATCTCAATCTGATAGAATCAAAATCATTTTCAGACAACTATACAACGAATTTTTATCTTCAGACGCTGCCAAGGAAATTCAATACCACAAAAACGCTGATAGTAGTAGAAGATAAGTGCAGAAACAGAGTTGATATGCTACTTGCAAAAGATGAAAATTCTTTATTTATCCATTAGTGTTCATTCGCTTTGTTATTGTACTATTCTTTCCGTTCTTATCATGCTTGGGCTTTCTGCCTACCTCTGGATCGGCCTTGTTGCGATCTATAAAATTCCTTTTCGCTGCTGCGACTCTCATTACACTGTGGCAAATTGGACATTCAGCCCATTTATGTCTTCCAAAATATTGCCATTCAAATGAACACTTTCCATAAGTACATCTGAGCCAAATTCCTCTACCAGGTCCCTTTATCCAGTCATCTTGCAAAGGTTTGCGAGATCTACGTGCCGAGCGTGGCATATTTTTGTTTGACGACGAATTGCTCGAGATGTATTCAATCATAGATAATAACCGGATGTTTCTAATCTACTAAATGAATATATACTTATAATAACTTAATATGAAATCATCAATTTCTAATTATCAGTCTTTAATAGGTTGGCTTAATCAAAATATATTTCAGCTTTTGCAAGGCTATCTTTGTGTTACACACCGCAATCAACTGAACAATATCTAAACAAGTGGTCAACTCCTGTATAGTATATACACTATATTATGTTAGGAGAGATCTGAATTCTTGGGCAAACGACAGTTTACCATTCAAACGAACAAGGAGACAATTCCGGTCGAGGGACAAGCACACAGAAACGTAGCGATAAAGTACCTGATGAAAAGACGTAGATCGCTACTTATGACGAGAGATATACAAAAGGTAGAGAACTTATATTCTAATCTGCCCCATACTGTCAAAATTATTGGAAAGCAAATTACACGTTCATATATTGTAAACTGGGAGAGACAAGGGGTAGAAGATTATCAAGGTGCGCGTTTTGTATTTACCATACACGAGGAAAATCAAGAAACTAATTAAAGCGCTACCAACAAAATCTGTAACCCTTTCAAGTGGCAACTTCACCTAAGACGAGAGGACGATATCATATTCATTCTTGTATATACCAGCGTAATTCTAGATATTTATCTTCAGAAAAGCCAACTACCTGAAGTAACATTAACGAAATTGAGGATACTCAATGGCTTGCCTTTCGTTCCAACCAAAATATCGTGTAGATAAAGAGCAGTACGTAATTTTAATAGCTCTACGTAGGAGATAAATACATCTCTGATTCAGGACAAATGTTCTGTAATCTTTGACGGCGATTCAGGATTACCGAAGTCATCCGAAAATGCCGAATATAACTTGATTCTCTGTCCGTGCTTTATCCGTACATCCGTTATAGGTCTTATAGCGCTTTTATACTCATCTTTGAGTGCTATCAACTCCTCTGCTAATCTATCGGTCAACAATATATGAAAGTTGTCGCCTATATCCATAACCCGACGAGCAAGTATGATTCCCGGACCCCATACGTTTTGATTGTCCCTTATGTCGTTCACAACAAATACTGGACCGGAACCTAAACCTATCCGAACGCCTATTGTTTCTTCATTTGCCTTGCCGCGGTTGTATGCTCTAAGTTTTCTATGAAGCTGTATGCTGAGCTGAAAAGGTAACTCTGGGTTCAAGAGGAACCCTATGGCCATTCCATCGCCGGTTGGAAGTATGATTTTCTTGTCCTTGGGTGTTCTCTCATATGCTTGACAAGAGCCGATCATTTTGTTGAGGATTGCAATTTTTTCCATCTGTTTCTTAACAGACAATGAGGGATCGGAAAGACTAACAATATCTATAAAGAAAAAGTTCACATTTACGACTTCTGATGGCAGGCCGATTTCTGATATGTTAGAACCGTACACACCTGAAAGTTTCTTATATGTTTCTACGCAACTTTGACTATCGAACGTGAAGTCCGAGTCCAGTATTGGTCTCCCGAAAATCAATTTTCCACACAGCATGCATGTTGATAAAGATGACTGATCAGCAAATGTCAAGGTGCCATCATCAGAAATTTTAAAATTGATCCAAGATGGGGCATGGTACATGCCCTTAATCGATAGCAATCTTATGCTTCTTGTTAAGGAGCCGCCATATTCTTCGAGCTTTAGCTCAATTATGCCATCAAGTATGGAACTCAGGGCATTCCTAAACTGTTCATTTGTTGGAGTAGTCAATGTAAAAATGGCTGAGGCCTCTGCATCCTTCAAAATAAAGGAGAGATCATTGAGAAATTTTAATACAGCCTCTTCTCCGAATATGGCTGCAAGGTGCGTAAGGGAATCGATTGTTAGCTGAATTGGTCGGTTCCCATGCAATCCAACCTCGGAAGTGACTGAATTGGTCAAATCCTTATCGCGACCTATAGCATCTTGAGATATAAAGTCAGTATCATTTTCATATTTTCTTATTCGAGTTATGCAGTTATGAACTTCAGTAAGTGTTAATGCGAGTTGGTCAGGTCTCAGACCTCTGTAAGCATGCTCTGTTCTCATATTACCCCCTACAGAGCCTGTAATTTGGTCTTCTATTTCAGGCTTTGAATGGGAAACTGAACTTGATGAGAAATTCTGCGGTGGATTATCGACTGGTATGGTATACAGATATGGATTTATAAACATGCAACTTTGATCCAGAGTCAACTTTTCAATTTGAGAGAATTGATTTCTAAATTGCCTATTGATTAAACTTGAGCTTATATAGATGCAATAGCTTCCTCGTAATATGCCGTCTGCGAAGAATTGTCGACAGTATATGGTTTTTCCCGATCCTGAGGGACCAGTGACGAGTATCAGACTTTGTGGTATGGTTGCTTTCTCCGCCATGTAAGATATACCAGGGAACTGCATTAATTACACTTCAATTTCGGATCTTATCATATATACTTTTTACGTTTAATGTTGGAAAATTAGGTTCTCTTTTGCATGTTTTCTATTATGTTTGTGAGCTGTTCGAATTGGTGTGCAAATGGGTGACTTGGATATTTAATTACCGTCAGGAACTCTTTGTTACTAAACTGGATATCACAATAACAGGATATAGCCGAAATTACGTCCATCCTAACTTCACTAGCAAGGCTATTGGCTATCACAGTTGACTCTTCCTGTTGTTGTTCCATTATAACAGACCGATCTCCGTGTGAGTGAGATGCCGATGAACCATAATCAAAACTGCTAGGATTTAATTGTGATACCTTTGCTTGCTGATTTCTTACGTTAATAGGGACACAATATCCAGCCACCCTATTCATTACTAGATAAGATCTTGCGCCAAATTTTGTAAACGATCCGTATATCTCCTCCGCCATCTTTCTGGTCCCCTCAATGTCAAGATCGCCCATCTTCAATGTAAGAAACAGTGTGTCTGCAACGGCTAACGCATTTATTGACCAGTATCTTATGCCCGGGCTAGTATCAATTATAATGTAGTCGGCATCATGAAGAGAAATTAGCTGTTCCCTTAACAAGATAAACCTCCGAAGTAACTGTATTTTCGAACTTTCCTGTTTTCCACTACCCCCCTCAAGCCTGTAAATTTCTTCCTTCTTCGGGCTTGAGAATCCAACCCATAGTTTACCGTTTATTTTTTGATTTTGTCCGGCGCCCGGTAGTTGCGCCTCTTTGTTGTAACCATCAGTTGAATGTATCTCCTCTATTGCAGAGGTAACATCCACTATTATATCTCCAACCTCGGCACTACCATTTAAAAAATCGTTAATCCATCTCTTC
This sequence comes from Thermoproteota archaeon, assembly GCA_046724555.1. Lineage (GTDB taxonomy): Archaea > Thermoproteota > Nitrososphaeria > Nitrososphaerales > Nitrososphaeraceae > JAFAQB01. The sequence continues at coordinate 12,051 of JBKOWU010000197.1, forward strand.
GGGTTCTTGTCGAAATAAGAGTGGAGACTTGGTGCGTATACGTCCAGATCTAGTAAGAAAACTCGATAGCCTTTTTTTGCCAGCAATGCAGCCAAGTTAGCGGCTATTGTAGTCTTTCCTGTGCCTCCTTTGTAGGAATGAAAAGCAATACAGCTGGCCATTCAGTATAGAAATTCTTACTAATACTCTCATATATAGGGTTGGGTCTAGATTGCCTGTTAATTAAAGTGGTTATTCATACAGTTAGATGTGGAAAAGATTGACAACTCGACGCTGTTTTCCTATGTATCTTGTATATACTCTATAACTATGTCATAAATCTGCAAAAGCTGTAAAATTCCACAATGCAGAACGAAAAATTTTCATATACACGAGTCGGGGGAATTCGCTAGATGCGCACCGACTATTGCCTCATCATATAAAACCTAAGTCATTGCAATTTTTATGTTCATAAATTGATGTTTACATAAAGATCTGCTATCTACTAAGTACAGCAAATCAAATAGACACGTACTCGCCCTAGAATGAGAGGTTTTTGAAAAACTAACTCGTTTGGCACCAAGTGGCTACACGCTATTAATATATCATGTATCACAAATTAACTGGTGAATGCAGTTTGTTCAGATATCCGACCTGCACATTGGGGGTCTTTTTAAAAAAAATGTCTTTGATATTATTGTTGATGAAGTCAATAGTCTGAAACCCACGGCAATAATTGTTTCAGGCGATTTGACCGACGATGGTTTAATTTTTCAATTCCAGCAGGCCAAGCATGAAATTGACAAATTTAACTGTCCTAATTTAATAGTTTTTCCGGGAAATCATGACTACCGTCACACGGGCTACCTCTTGTTCAAAAAATTCTTCGGTTCAAGACAGGTCTATGAGTTCGATGACATAATAGTCCTTACTGTTGGGACTGCTCGACCTGACAGAGACGAAGGCGAAGTGGGGCATAGACAAAACCTGTGGATGGAAGAATCCCTTAAGAAATATCGCAATAGAATCAAGATCGTTGCGATGCATCATCATTTGATCGCTATACCAGATACCGGCTATGCAAATGTTGTTGGCATCTTAGATGCAGGAGATACTCTTAGAGCCTGCTTAGAGTCCAAAGTCGACCTAGTTCTCTGCGGTCACAAACACAGGCCATGGCTTTGGAATCTAGGCTCTTTGAAAATTGCGTACGCTGGAACAGCCTGTTCATGGCGATACAGAGGCGTGTTTGAAGACACGTATAACATAATTGAAATTGAACAAGGAAAAATAAACGTAGATATAAAGATTGTTGGCGGCAAAAGAATGGCCCTTTCAAATATAGTAAAGAGATACGATCAAGAAGCAAGCTCAACTGATACCACGTAATTTCTGAATATTGTCCAAGCTGCTTCATCATAATAAATATTATATAAAAAGTATGAATCTGATTCAACCCAGACTTAAGTCACTTCAATTGTGACAGGTTAAACCCTTTCCTCTACAGTGTTATCGCCTGTTGGCAGTATGTTAGATATCACATAACCATGAAGCCGCCCCCGAAAAAATTAAACTCGGGCAGTGACATTACGATCTAGGAAAATCGAAGAAAAATAATGTACTGAAAAGTCTGATTCGTTGGTTGTTATCACATGACATTCATCGGTATACGGGAACCACGCATAAGCACTACGGAATTAGGGCATTCTGCACTGAATGCAACATCTACAGAGAGATAGAGGACTTTAGAAAAAGTAAATTGATAGTTATAAATATCTTGACCTTTGATGAAGATTTGTTTTACACTATGTCATATACCATATTGGCTTAAATTTCCATTATTAGACGTCAAAACAGATGGAAGCGCTCAAATACATACATAAAAATCACGCTATGATGCTCTCTTCATAGTATAAAGTATAAACCCACATTCCTCACACGAATAGTACAAACTGTCAAAATCAGACAGAAGAACCATTATATCATAACACCTAGGACATTCTATTTCCTGTTCTATGTCTGTATATTTTCCTTGTTCTTGTAATTGTGCTTCTGCGGCTGTTTCTATGTGAGTAGAATTTTTTTGTATGTCAACACTAGTCCGTAACTTTGTATCTGCCATATCCATAATTGAAATATCTATGAAATTCTTCTAATTTAATACATGAGACACTTTAAAGAGAGTGGGGGCGGAGTGCTGAAATGCAGTATTATACAGCTTGAATGAAAAAATTCTGGCATACGTAATAAATTCATGCAAAATCCGTTATGACAAATTCTAGGACGTGTCTATATGATTTAGACTAACTAGTATTCATAAACACCAGCCAAAGTCGCCGCATTTCATATAATGTGATGAGCAATTGCGATAAGATGGTAAGATTCAATTAGACGTGATCGATGTGATATATTACTTACGTTATGAAGATAACACGCGAACGTATTTTTCTGTTTGCTTTAATTGCAGCTACGGTGCTGGCTATAATAGTGGCCCCACTTATGGTTCATTGATAGATAACGATCCTATTGCTGACGGTGATGCCTAGTATCTTGGCTTTACCACAATTGGATTATATCGTTATTTAAATCGTTTAAATCGTGCAAAATTATTAATACTTTATTGTTAACAGTCCAATAAAATTCAATTAAGCGTTCACAGAGCGGAATGTTTCTGCAGTTTGCCAAATTTATCCGTGCGGCGCAACTGGCAGTAAACAAGTTTTGGAACCCCGATATTTATCCATATTGTTCACAATATTACGTAACGTTTTAAAGTCTATTTTTTGATTTTAAAGCTGTGTCATCGCCACGGGCTGGTATAAATGTAGTATACTCTTCTTCCGATTTGCCTCAGTTAAAATCGCCTTACTTAATTTGTGGTTTCCCCGGGAGCGGCTATGTCGGGAAGATGGCTGTCGATCATCTAATAGAAGAGTTGCAAGCCAAACATCTTGCCGATATTTACTCGTCTTCCTTTCCCCCACAAATCATGATCCGAAACGATGGAGTAGCAGAATTAATGAAAAATAGCATTTATTATTCAGACAATAAGACTCTGGCAGATAAAAATCTCTTGTTACTCACAGGAGATTCGCAACCTACAAATCCCGATTCCGAGTACGGTCTTGCTGAGGAGATACTCGATATCGCATGTAGGTTTAATTCACAGGTAGTTTTCACGTTGGCTGCATATATTACAGGTGTCTTTATTGAAAAACCGCGTATTTATGGGACAGCAACGCATACAGACATTGTGAGATCTTTTCATGAAAGAAATATTCTTTCTATGGACGGCGGTAGCATAACTGGCATGAACGGGCTTATTATTGGTATTGCTAAGCTTCGCGGGCTGGAGGGTACCTGCTTACTAGGAGAAACATCCGGATATGTAGTTGATGCCAAGGCTTCAAAGGCCATTTTGGAAAGTTTGCTTTCGGTAATCGGAATTAGAGTGGATATGACCAAGCTTGAGAAAAGAGCTAAGGATACAGAAATGTTAATCCACACTATTGAAGAGCAAGCAGAAGGAAGAGCTGGTAGAATAACAGAAGGTCAACAGCAGTCCAGCATACCGCATAGACCGTCTGATACAGGTTACATCAGCTAGATTGTCACATCTAGGATGCATAGCAGTTATCCATGTATCGAGTCTAACGATTTAGATTCAAATATATCCAAGGCTGTAAACATTGCATATTGTTGTTGTTTACATCTCTAAGCTAGCTGGACTAAAAAAATATTATAGCTTCTTGAGTTTGCCGTATCTTCCTATGCTTAGACTATTTTCTCCACGGAAACTCTGAGCGTATCCGTTTTCAATAGAAATCATGTCGCCCTGCTGTACACTCCTGATCTGATCGTCCCATAATGAAAGTCTAATATTTCCAGTTTCGTCCGAAATTATTGCGTCTGCAACCTGTGCAGTTCCACCTGCTCTCAGGTTTACCGTTCTTGGCTCTGAAATGCTATCAATACTGGCTGTCACATTGACTTCTCTGTCACCTGGCCTTAACTCATTGATCTTCTTTAGATCACCCACGTTAATTCTCCAGTTGAATTTTAACTTAGAGGTATAATAAAGATTCCTAGTTTTGGATTATTAGTGTGTACTGTAGGCACGCCCGTAAGAAGTATAATGTATAGGACCTTTCCGGCGATATAGTACTAAGTTCTTATGCGTCAAACTTGACGTAAATGACGTCTCAACCAGAAATTATGGGTTATTTCCGGAGTATACTGATTTTAATGATTAATGTATAACTTTTAAGAATCAGACTAGAATTATGGGTGATCATAGCTTAACTATTTATAAGCTCAAGCCCAATTAGTCTATTACTCTTTTGGGGGACTTTCAATTAAAGTTCTAGTTAATATACCTGTGTTGAATTCACATGGAAAAGCAACTCTGAAATAAGGATTAGAACAACAACTCAATTGGAGGGATAGCGAAGCTAGGTCAAACGCGCAGGACTCAAGATTTCATGATAAACATTTCTGCGCATACTTCGATGAGACATCCCGTCCCTTAGGGGTTCGTGGGTTCAAATCCCACTCCCTCCACTTTCCTAGTAACTATCGAAATCTTTGATATATTTAGACCGAATATTAAACTGCAAATATTATCGTATATAGCAAATAGCAAACATTAGATATTATTATGATTATAAATCTAGGAATATGAACATCTGATAGTCGATCATATTCCCACTTTAATGCTCATGAGGATCTCACAATATCGTTGTTCGTATATCTTCAACAACTGTGTTATTGGTTAATCTGACGTGTCAGTTCTCAATTAACAACCACGTGATTCAAAATTCTTAAATTGAAGAGTATTGGTAATCTGATTACTATGGACCCAAATGAGAAAACGATTAACGATTGGCAGGTTCTGGTAAACAAGCCCGTATTTGCTAACGATGGAAAAGAGGTAGGAATAGTTAGGTCCGTTCAACCCGACAATGTCATAGTATCCTACGGACCAGTTACTCCTGACAAATACCTAATCCCAAAGAGTTCTATAAAGAAGTTTACAGACGGTATTTTATATTTAAACGATACCTCCGAGATTATAGATAAGAATTACAAATTCGAGTAATAATATTATAAACCGTTAAAAGAAATAACCTCTATTTAATGCTTGAAATGCCAGATACCAGCGATAAAAATACTGTCGGAACACACGATAGTACATCACAATCAGCTTCTGCAGTATTAAAATCAAACTATAAACAGTTTGTTCAACAAGCGTCTGATTTATTTCCTAAAGTGGATCAAAAGCTATTGATGAACATTCTTCAATTTGAAGTTGCATATGATGATTGGGAAGGCAGTGTTCTATTGAAAGTAGTATATCCTGCGGGCAGAGTCGATATGAATGCCAAAAAGGATTTCATATACAACAAATATCAACGTGTACCAACAGTAGAAGCAGATAAGACGCTGAGATTCAAGGGCATACGTATCTATGTTGAAGAGCTTGAAAAAATCTTGAATGAAGATCCGGATATACAATACATCACAGGCTCGGCTACTTTAACTCCTTCCGATGCATATTCTGCTTAGGCTTCTTCATATCATTATCTCGTTTAAGCATAGCCAACGCAAATTCACTATCTTACACTATTATATCTTATTGCTATGGCTCACGGAACATAAAGACCAAAATCCGAAATGTCAGCGTCTGGTATGGTGTATTAGAAACCATGAAATTAACAATTTCTCCTTAACTCAAATTCTCAGATAGCGATACATCAAAAATTCAGGCGTTATATTCTTGGAGTATCCCGAAGACGCTATAAAGAATATTAGGTCGGTACGTTACAGTGCTGCAGGCGAATGAAATCCTATTCTAACCTCCTACGTTGCCGGCTCTACTGCTTTATAGACTCCTTTACCGTGCTCGTAGAATATGTAGAGAAGGCTTGTCATAGCTTTCAATTAAATCCTCTCTCTTTGAAGACTCAAATTCCTACACAGCTTTTCACTTACCCTTTATTGGAAACTTACCTGCCACTGAATACGCTAGTAAAGCATAGACTGAGATGATGATTTTCAAGCAATAAAACGCCTCTTTTCTATCTTTGATGAAAATGAAGCATCGAGTATAACTGCAATCAGACAAAGCAATAAGCGCTAGCGCTTCCTAGCCGAACTCAAGGTATGCAAGATAATAAGTATGACTTATATGATAAGTATTGTATACATTCTGCCAATATTTTAATAGGTATGTTATCAACCTACAGATCCTGTACAACGAGTGAACGATCTAATAGAAGAAGGTTGATATTTTTGTGTGTTATAATCAACAGATAATACTCTAATACTGAAGAAATACATGGGAAAAATACTGCCACATTCTACAGGTGGATTTAATTTTGATCATCTTGAATATAAAATAGTTTTAATACCTACTAAAACGCATTATTATGTTCTATAGATCAAAAAAGGATTACGTACCTTTTCTAGGTAGTTTATCGCTTGAGATAGATCTTCTTAATAAATGAGGATGCCTATTAAGACCATATACCGAACTATTGGTGACTGGCTGCTTTAGCCAAGTTATAGTCGGCGTCAGTTAGGAAATCTTAATTATTGTCTAAAAATGTGTTAATATCTTTATTACTGCTAATTTAATTGGATTTTTCTAATTTCTAGAAAAACTATGGATAATAAAAGACTCCACAAGCTCATGTCTTGATGGAACCCAAGGAGCGGGTGCATTCCGAGCGTACTCTGAGCGATCATAATAATGGTACGTATTGCAGTCAATGTCAGAGCGACACAGTAATCTTTGATATGGTTTCTAGCGAGTTTGTATGTAGTTCATGTGGTTGTGTTGCGAATGACAAGTTCTTTAATGGCGATAACAACAATGGATTTCCTACTCCATCTGAATATAGCGATAGATCTAGGACTGGAATGCCTGAATCATTAGCTATTCATCACAAAGGGTTATCAACATTGATTGGGATGGGTGATACTGATGCGAGAGGCAAGGCATTAGAGCCCGCCCAGAGGATGAAAATGCAAAGACTTCGAACATGGAACAATAGATCTCAACTCAACGATTCAATATCCAGGAATTTGGAAAAAGCTCTAAAATTTTTGAACAATTTTGGAGATAAACTTTATCTGAGTCAGGCAGTACTAGAAAGTGCGGCATATATCTATAGAAAGGCAGCGATAAAGAGGTTGGCAAAAGGAAGATCAACTCTGGGGTTAGTAGGAGCTGCTCTTTATGCAGCTTGTAGAGAGACTGCAACACCAAAAACGATCTCGGATGTAGCAGCAGTCTGTAATCTCTCCAGTAAGGACGTGATGTCACACTACAAGCTTATATTGAGAGAGCTCGCCTTACAAATGCCAGTACTACACGGACCAGACTATGTTACCTTAATTGCAAATAGATTGAACCTTAGCGAAAAGACAAAGCGAGAGGCACTAAAAATTTATTCACAGGTACAGCAGAGCAGGATCTCGATAGGCAAAAATCCAAGGGCACTTGCCGGAGCAGTAATCTATTTAGCATCACAAAACAGCAATGAGTTCCTTAGGCAGGTTGAAATATGCCAAGTTGCTGATATATCTACAGTGTCCTTAAGGAAACGTTGCAAAGAAATTAAAGCAAATCTAGATGTGTAAATTTTTATGATACATAGCTTGACAATTCCATTCCATTGCGTATAGACAATAGTTGAGGAGCCGATATGAGGAGATATCCGGCTCTGAATTTCGGGTATGGCTCCTTACACGAAAACAACGTCATTACCATTCCCTCATGATCAATTTTGAAACCTTGACAAGGCTGATGTCCCCTCACGACGACCCTGGTTTCAGACATTATTAACCATTTCTTTGAAATCTCTGGTCCGAAAAGCCTACCAAAACCTCTTTTCGAATAAGCCCATTCTTTCTGTCTCGATGCGCATAAGAAAGGATCATTCCACAGTATTTCTTCCATAACACTATTATGGATGTGTGTATCCTGAGCGGTTGCAATTAATTTTCTGAAATCGGTTATCAATTGTATGTCCCTAGTAGGCAATCCCCCATGTACCAACAACAGCCGGTTTTCCACTACGGTGGCAAGTGTAAGAAGGCTAAAGAATTTCAATATCTTCTTTAGATAAATCATTCTTCCTGCATACTCTCCATAATGTTGCAGTAATCTGTATGGTAGATCATGAGATGAAAATGGAAACTCGACAGGTGCCTCATGGTTCCCTCGCATTAATACGACTGAGTCAGGATATTTTTGCTTCAAATAGCAAACCGTATATAATACTCCGATCGAATCGTTTCCTCTGTCCACGTAATCGCCGAGAAAAATGATCTTGTTATTGGGGTTAGTTAAAAATTCCTCAAATTCGATAGCATCTAGAATTTCAAAAAGTGTTCCCAAATCTCCATGTACATCGCCTATCAGCACGAGTTTTTCCGGAATCTGGAGCTGTAGCAAACCTGCGTCTACTTGTCCTCCTGAGATCGTGCATCGCCGTCGTTGTACTTCGGTCACTGCGATAGCTCTATCTATAACCTCGGTAAGATCAGCAGACTTTAGATTCGCTGAGGACCGTTGAATCTCTAAGACCAAAATATCTCAATCCTGATCAGGTTACGATTATCCACAACCAGACCACTATTGACGATACATTGTGAGAGAGTATTTTATCGTTTGGTCTCTTTACACAAACAGCAAGGTATCTTTATGCAAAAATCTTCTATTTTCTTTTTGAATTAGAATGTATGTTTAGTGTTAAAAGCGATACACATCGAGTTATTTTTGGTCCACATATTGCCGCTAGACACAACAGGCTGGAGTAATAGAGGATGGTTGGAGATAATACAATTTATACTGCTAATGTGCGAGAATGGGGCCAGGAAGACTCACGTCATGTATAGATGTAACCTCAATTCCAAGCAGATCAACGAATACTTGAATTTTCTTATTGAATGCGGAATGTTAGAAAAAATGCAGGAGCGCCCAAACTCCAAACGCTATATTTATAAAACCGTTGAATTGGGTCTGAGATTCATAAGAAGCTATAAGCAACTCGCTGATTTATTTTCGAAACCACCTCCAAAATTGTAGCATAATTATCTATCTATAATGCGAGGTGAACGAAATTTCTATCTGATAGTTCCACTCAGATTAAATGAAATGTGGTTTTAATTCTATTGTAAACAATGAAGAATCGGAGTCGGTACGAGGTAATAGCAGCAATTTTGAAATCTGCTAGCAAGGAAGAGACCAGAACCAAGATAATGTACAAGGCGATGCTAAGCAATGACCAGTGCAAAATTTATATCGATTCGCTGATCCATAACGGTCTGATTCAAGAAGTGACAAATGGAAACAAGATGGTTTACAGAGTTACGTATAAGGGTAACAAATTTTTGTCATATTATGACCAGATGAAACAGCTGCTACCAGTTGGGATCGAGGAAAATCTTGCAGGTGAATATTATCATTTGAGTGTATAATTGTCTAAACGACAGGATCGAGTTTAACTGTACTACCTCCTGAGGAGGGTGGAGATAAAACTGCATAAAGATGTCTCCAAGGAACCAGTGATTGTAAAAATAAAGAGCCGTTTAGTACAAGGAATCGCAGATGAACGTCGCATACATCTGAGATGTGTTGATGTGTATTGTGCAGTCTCCTACTAACAACAAGGGACAGATCGGTATTTTTTCTAATAAAAGACGATAGGTTTGTCTGACCGATATCTGCATGTGCGTTCATTTTCTGTGCTGTATTTGTGCCAATAATATTTAACAGAAGCTTGTTTGGGTATTGTAGCCTTGTCTTAGCGATAACTTTATGGAAAGACTCAACATATTTCTCGAAGTACTCATGCTGGTTTTTAAGGGGCCTGAAATTCTGATTTGATTTCTCGTCAGGTTCCTCATCATAACACAATATTTTAAGAAGTTTAGTTTCGTCTGTGTTGGAATTTGGTTCTAGTCTCAAATAAGTCATAACCTCTTTAGCATTGATACCGTCGAAAGGATGAAACAAAACAGGACTGGAGGTACGGATGAAATTTGATATAATAGAGGATAAAAAAGCAATAGCGACCCATGTACTGACATTAGACTCCATGTCAATGAGGATCACTGCTTTCTGTACGAATCCACCTCCTAGAAGATCGTCTAGCTCTTGATAACCCGTTGAAATATATCGACCATCAGAAAGTGATGACAATGCATGTTCCTTCTTATTGAATTGTGTTCGGGCTGTCGTGACTGCAAAATCGCTTGGCTGATAAGATTTACAAGTTGTAAATACTGCGGCATTTAGGGAGTATATGTATGAAGGTTTGTTTATCATTATTCCACGCAATTTGGAAAGAAAAATCTGCCTGATTATCATATCATCATAGAATTTCCGTCGGAGCTCGACTATCCCGTCTACAAGAAAATCCAGAGTCGTGTCGTTTGGATCTTCGGTAATGAAAATTAGCTTTGCTCCTGCCCTTTCACGCCAAATTTGTAATACTCGCTCATTGTTTAACCGTGCCTCTTTATCCATAAAAGATGCTATTGCGTCCCAGCTATCAATAATAATTATAGGCGCCTTAACATCCATTAACTGATTTGTAATTCTCTCAAAAAGAGATTCGGGCTCATCGAGACGAGCATCCTCAAAAAATGAGAGGCTATATCCCTGACCTGGCATTTCATCTGCTTCAGATGCCTTTGAGCTGCCAATAAATCTTCCAAGCCATGGATAATATATGAAAAGCTGCTTGGGAGAAATCCTTGTGGAAATATAGAAAAAGTTGCTTTTTACTTTTAGTGCTCTTAGAATAGTAAGGGAAAGAGTAGTTTTTCCAGTTCCTGCAGATCCTCTGATAAGCAAAGAATAAGTATTACGTTGAACAAACTGCATCAGCTCTTGAGGGATATCAATCCGGTTTTTGATTCCATTTTTACTTTTTGAGCTCTTTACATTTGTTCCCATCCAATAAGCATGTTCCCGTAGTAATAATAATTCTTTCTGATCTAGTAACACGCTTACGTTCCCCGCAACTTATTTTGATTGCACAGCCTCCGCTCAAGTACACATTCGACAGTACCATAAAGGAATGAGAAAAGATGATACTTTATAACTTATATAGCAGCAATGAAAAAATGAAAGTTCGTATATGATTTTTTATATGCCTATAAAATATCTTTCTTTTGCATATGCAACGCATCAATAAGTCCCTCTGCATATCCCATGCTTAAAATTGCTAACTCAAACTTTTCCTGCTTCATAAATTGCTCCGCATCATCTATATAATACTGCGCATTGTCAAGGATTTCAATCCATCCGTTTATAACTTGTTGTGCCTCTATTTTGGATTTCATTCGATTGACTTCCTCTTTAGCCTTAGGAGCATATTTTTCTATCATATTCACGGACAGGTTCTTGATTCTTTGGGTATTGTCTAGAGGTTCGTCAAGATTTACGGTTAGGCTCTTAACTGCATCGACCTCCGTAAAATGGAGTGACGCTGTTACTATTATTGAATGAGGACCTAGCCCATAATCCCTATTAATTAATGATCTAATTTTCCCGGATTCGATCCTTTGATCTTCCGTGCCAATCCTTGATGCCACGATTGCAAATGTCTCCTGTGAGAATGCGCCATATTTTGTATCTTCCTCTGCCTGTAACATTTTGTCAAAAAAATATGTGGGATCAAGAAAAAATACACTGTTGCTGTTGTTCCTATATTCAGTTAGGACTATTGTATGGTTTCCTGCTAACAAGTTGTTAAAAATGGTATTGTAAACACTAATGTATGACTGGAATCCTGTCATCATGGTGACCATTCTTCCGAATTTATAAATATGAAGGCCACTTTCGCCGATTAGAGAAGTGATACCTGATGCAGCATGAATAATTTTGACTCTTATGGATCTTTTAACTGCTCTGACATGCAATTCAGTAAATGTGGTTGCAATCAGCGGATCGCCATACGTCAATAGAGCAATATTTTTGAATTGTGACCGCTCAATAATTTCTCGACCATCCTCTACAAACCATCGCTGAACGGGTATTATAATGTCATTCTCCTGATCATTCTTTTGAATCAGAGCGTTTAGACCCCTTATATCATCCTCAGACATAGGACTTGTGAACCTCTCAAGATATATTCTATCGCACCTCTTCAAAACACCGATGGCATCAGCGCTTATTCCCCTATAACCATTAATCCCTATCCCAATAATCCAGAGCATCGAAAATTGAGATGCATACGATCTATATTTTTTTATTCTGCATTGCGGATTTCTTGAACTGATGTAGTCTAGACATGTGGAATAACGCCCTACTGAATACATCAATGCTAGAAACGTATTCTTCAATGCTTATTCTTTCGTCCGATGTATGCGAAGAATGCGGCTCACCAGGTCCAAACGTTATTACAGGTATATTTAAGGCGTTGCCCAATATGTTCATATCACCTGTCCCGGTCTTTCGCAGAAGAATGGGACGCCGCCTTCGAACGTCAAGTATTGAAAGCGATAGTGCTCGTACTAGAGGTGAAGAATAATCTGCTTCAAATGGCTCAGTCTTATCTTCTATCCTGTAATGTGCCACGATTCCTTTTGTCGACGCAACACGAGAAATAACACTATCTACCAAAGACACTACGTCTTTACATTTCGTAAATGTAGGTATTCTAATATCAATTGTGATTTTAGATTTTTGCGGCGTAACATTGTGGCTGGAACCTCCAGAAATCTCCGTAACGCTACAACTTATGGAATCTGCTCCATTTTTCTTGTTACCTGTTCGATTGATTTCACATTTTATCGCATTCCAGAAATCATATATCTCCTCTATCGAGTTCTTGGCTAACCAAGGGGCACTTGCATGAGCGCTCGATCCAACGTCACATGTAAGCCTAATGGCCAGCCGACCTTTATACGCGATCGTAATATTATCGATGCCGCTTGGTTCGCCAAATATTGCATAGTCTGCTGAGACGCCACTCTTTACAAGCTGCTTAATCCCAGTTGCATTTCCCTCCTCGTCTACAACACCTGCGAAAGTTATCGTCCCTCTCTGTTTGGGAAATTCAGACGCAGCCAATAGCATTGCAATAAGAGCACCTTTTGCATCAGATGCTCCACGACCATAGATAAATCCATCTTGTATTCTCACAGGAATTTGGCCTGGAACAGTATCCATGTGGCCACAAAGCAATATTTTCGGTTCTCCGGTGCCCTTGATTGCAATAACGTTTCCTACACTATCAATATGTGCTTGTTCGAAGCCAAGTTCATTAACAGATCTATCTTTTATCATGTTGGCTAAAGAGGCTTCAGACCTAGATGGAGTATATTCTTCAAGTGATTTTTTTAATAGTTCAATAGAATAGGTAGGAGAAACCAATTCTGCCCTTTCTTATTTAAGTTTTGAAGAAAAATCAATTATTAATCCGGCAATGTCCACGCCAGTTGTACTTACCGTATTTCGAAATTCAGTTGTGTTATTTATCTCGTGGACCAGCAAACCATGTTCTTTGCTTTCCATTAAGTCCACTCCAACAATATTTCCTGCTACCGCATTAGTCGCCTTTATACAGATATCCTCTAGCTCATTCGTAATGGGACAAATTTCGGCACGTCCCCCAAGAGCCATATTTGTTTTCCATTCACCATTAATAGAGTAGCGATAAATGGCGGCGACTACCTTATCTCCTATTACGATCGCCCTAATGTCCCGTGGCGGACGGTTAACAAATTCCTCAAGATAATATATTTGATAAAGCGGAAACATATGCATTCTATCCTCCACTACTGCTTTGGCCGCATCCTTATCGCGTACAAGGGCAACCAACCTACCCCAGCTTCCAATTGTTGGCTTTATTACAGCGGGGTATCCCAAGGCGCCAAGACCTGCAATAGCGGATTCTTCAGAAAATGCAGAAATTGCTCGTGGTGTCTTTATGCCTGCCTTTTGTAATTCCATGTGAGCAAATAGTTTATTGCCGCAACTTGTTGCAGTATGTAAAGAATTGATAATTTTTGCACCGAGACCCTCTAGTGCTGCTGTGGAATGAACACTTTTAAAATAGCTAACGCATCGTTGAATTATAACTGTGTCTTTATATGGAGACTCTTCTGCTTGATTTAGGTCTATGGAAAGAGACTTGCAATCAATTCTATTTACTTTTATTCCTCTCTTCTTAGCAGCTTCATATAATGCCTTTTCTTCCCATCGGATAGTGTCATAAAGAATGGTAAGAGAAGACTCAATGTTCTTCTCTTGTTTCACTGCCCCCAATCCTCGCCGACAACTTGGGCCGGCTTTATAGTAAATCCATCATCCGACTTCACAAGCTCGTAACTTGCCCCACAGTCTGGACATGTCACGATTTCACCCTCGATTGAGTCTGACGGGATCTTGATTTCTGCATCACATTCTGGACATTTTACCATCTTATCATCTACTCCTTTACCTTTCTCGTAGAATCATCATTAAGTATCTTTCTCTCTAATTTATCATCCAAATATAATTCTAGAATATCTCCCATGCGCAGCTCCTTCAAGCCGCGAGCCAGAAGTTCCGCTTCATTCTGCCCAGTGTGGAGTCCTAATAATGATAACAAATAATTTGCACCATTCTTACCCGCTAATTCTCCGAAAACGATCTTACGCCTATTCCCTACTACTCGTGGTTCTAGGATCTCATATGCTGAAGGATTTCTAAGTATAGCTGCAAGATGTGTCCCTGCTTTGTGTTTATACGCGCTGTCTCCTACAATTGGTTTAGACTCTGGAATATCTATTTGAGTATATTCTGAAATAGTCTTCGATAAATCTTTTAACATATGCAGCCTCAGATTATTATTTGATTTATATACAAGTGTCAATGCAACCGCGGTTTCTGCTAGCGCGGGGATACCAGTTCGTTCTCCAAAGCCATCGATTGTGGTATGGATTTGATCGGCACCGGCATCACAGCCTGCTAAAGCGTTAGCCAATGCTAAGCCCAGGTCATTATGGCAATGAACATCCAGTGAGCTTATAGATTTATCGATATTTCCATAGATCATCTTAACAAGATTATACATTCCTGTTGGACGCATAATTCCCACAGTATCGGGAATACTTATCCTTTTAATACCGCGGCTATTCATTTCTTTACACATTTCTATAAGAAACGCAGGATCAGTCCGGCTGGCGTCCTCCATCGTAAATCGCGCTTTCAAACCATGTGCATTAATATAATCGGCAACCTCCAGGGCTCTTATTTTTGCTTCTTCTCTTGTTATCTTGAGCTTTGCTGATAAGTGAATATCCGAAATACCCATGTATGTTGCTATCCAGGATGCATCACAGCTAATAGCAACGTCTATGTCAGATTTGATTGCCCTTACGTGAGCCAAAATATCAGCTTTCAGTCCCTGTCTTATAATGGTCTTAGTAGCGTCAAAGTGATCTTGCGAGACGACAGGACTAATCTCAATTTGGTCAACTCCAAAAGAATCTAGCAGCCATGCAATCTGAATTCTTTGTTTTTTCGTAAACGATACACCTGGATGTTGTTCTCCCTCTCTCAGAGTAGAGTCAAGAATTCTAATTGTGTTTTTATTATCTTTCGTTTGGTTATACTGATGCGCATAATAGTTAATATCATCTGAATTAAGCGACATTCAAGTTACAAATTAACTCATTTCGTATCGAATATAAACGTTATCGGACGATCGCCGTTTGATAGGTTAAACCCAAATTGACCAATATGCCGACATTGGTTGATTGAATTTCATCGTATGGTCCTGAGGACAATGACCGTGTTTGTGTCAGAAACCCCTTCTATCTTCCGTAAGTTATCGACAGACCTATTGATATCCGCTATTGTTGGTGCAGAGATAATAACAGCAATATCATGTTGCCCTGTAATCTCATATATCACTTCAACACCTTCAAGTTCCCTAAGCTTGGTACAAACGATATCCGTCTCTACACGTGAATCAACTGAAATAAAGGTTATAGCACTTGTCTTATTACCTGAACCCATCTCAATAGTAAACCTTCTAATCAATCCTGCATCTACGAGGTTCTTTACGCGCCTTCTGACTGCAGATTCAGATAGACCAATGTGAGCTCCAATGTCTACGAAGGACTTACGCGAGTCCTCTCGTAAAAGTTCCATTATCTTTTCGTCAGTAGAATCAAATTCATTTGACATTTCTCCTCTTCTCCTCTTGTGTTAGAAGCTGATCCATTATCTTCAGTGTCTCTGAAACGAGCTTTTCGTCGATTACAAGCGGAGGAAGAAGTCTAATTATGTTTCTTCCTGAATATAGCATCAGCAAGCCATTTTTTATCCCTTCAAATAATATATCCTTTATATCAAAACGCAGTTCTACTGCTAACATCATGCCGAGACCTCTTACTTCCCTAATTATCTTGTGTTTATCACTTAGCGCAACGAGACCATCTTTGAAATATTGGCCAGTTCTAAGAGCATTATCGATTAGCTTCTCTTCTGAGATTACATCTAGAGTTGCCATAGCAGCTGCACATGCAAGCGGATTTCCTGCGAATGTAGAAGAGTGATCTCCAATAGTCATTGCTTGCATTATCTCAGGTTTTGCCAAGGTCAGCCCCATCGGAACTCCTCCTGCAATACCCTTCGCGATGCACATAATATCCGGAACCGTGTTCCAATTTTCTCCTGCCCACATCTTACCAGTTCTTCCAAGGCCGGTTTGGATTTCATCGAATATCAAGACTAGGTTATGCTTGTTACAAATCCGTCTTATTTCCTGTATCAAACCATCCCTAGGAACTATGATACCTGTTTCTCCTTGAATTGGTTCCAAAATAACGGTCCCAGTATTGTCATCAATCATTTCCTCTAACCGAGAAGGATCGTTATACGGAACAAACTTGACGTTCTCAAGGAGAGGCATAAACGATTTTCGATATTTTTCATTATAAGTTACCGAGAGTGCTCCAAACGTTTTTCCATGGTACGCACCGCTCATAGCGATTATGCCTATCTTTCCAGTGTATTTACGAGAAAACTTCAGCGCCGCTTCGACTGCTTCAGCGCCACTATTGCTAAAGAAAGTCTTAGTTAGCCCCTCCGGGGCCACAGCAGATAACTTATCCAGAAAATTTAACCTAGTATCATTATATACCGACATGTGACATGCTATAATTTTCTCAGCTTGATCCTTTATAGCTTTAATGACTCTGTAATTAGAGTGGCCTATAAGAGCAACACCATATCCGCCCATACAATCAATATACACCTTACCTGATGTATCCCAGATTTTTGCAGCTTTACCAGCAGCAATGTTTATTGGAAATCTTTGGTACAAGTTAGCTAAATACTGGTCTTCAGTCTTCAATTGGCAGTGACCACCGTACAATTATTATGTGCTATCGCAGCTGAAATTGGGTATTCTACCTTACCTGATGCAATTACCGACTCATTGACTCCCATTTCTATAGCTTCCTTGGACGCAATAATTTTCTTTTCCATGCCATATCCTATCTTTGA
>JBKOWU010000171.1:0-11373 GCA_046724555.1 Thermoproteota archaeon
TGTATTATATCCTCAATGCTTTTTTTGAGTTTGGTATATTCTTGGTCATTGTTTTTGTAATTATTTACAAATGCTCCCATTTTTGCTGCTTGTTCACGCAGCGTCTGTAGCATTGAAGTCTTTAGTCTACATTCAGAATTAGTAATGTCAAGGAATTTGCTTGTATCTGTTATTTGGCTATTTAGATTCTGAAGCTTTTTAGATTTAGTCCTTAGAATGGATTCGAGTTGATTATTATGTTCTTGGAGTTGTTCACATCTAAGTTGAACTGATGGTAGCTGATTATTGGCAATGTTAAGTAGGTTAATTACCTGCGATACACCCATTTTTGCAGCCTTTGCTTCTTTGCATAGTTTTACAAAATCCCATATACCACTTCCAAGCTCGATAAATCTTAGTTATGTCGTCAAGCTGAACTAGCTTTAAATATTGCCAGTAATATGCCGTTGCCGGGGCCTCTCCAATATTCAATCTGATAGCTACCTCTAGCGGCGTCTTACCTTTAGAAAAGAGTTCATACGCTTGTACTGCTATTGATTTGTGTTCTTGCCGCTCTTTTTCCTGTTTTGCTTTGTTTACAATTTCTCCAATATCACGAACTGACATTTTCATCTCTTTTGCTATTTGCCGATAGTTTTTGTTCTGGTTATAGTGTAGGTCTAAAACATTTTCTTCTCTCTCTTTCTTACTCAGTATGCGATCGAATTCTATTACCATGTGAAACTATATTATAAAAGCCGCATTTAAAACAAAAATAGCCTGTTACCACCTTGTACACCATGTTACCAGTATGTTTTCACGTGTGGTCTCTTTGTTATCTTGTATTATCTTGTCGTTGTCATCTATCACCGCCTGAACCCATTTGTTATCATTGGATTTTGGCTGAACTCAAAATGGGGCTTTTATGAAGAGGGTAGGTTGCGCTGAAAAAATTTTTTATTAATTATATAATAATGAATAACAAGAGAATAATGACATCCATAATATAGGCTAGCAACTGTCCAAATATTTCCTATCATACCATCCTTACTACCCTTACGATCCTTACTTGTAGATAGACCTTCATTACTGAAACATGTCTCACCACACTTAATTTCTGGTAAGGATGGTAAGCATCGTAAGGATGGTGTTGTGCAAAGTTTCTGGATTCAATAGATAATGGGGTATATTTTACTGCTAATGTTGATCAGATAAAAGACGATCGTTTTATTAGTTAATAATTAATACACACTATCTCAGAAATCAAAATTTAAAATCATGTCATCACGAGTGATGTTGAGATAAAGATCATTTCCGTCATAATGATCTACTTTTGATTTTGGTACTATATATTCATGTGATTTTATAGTAGTACCTTCTATTATTATTATATCATCATGATATTGAGCTATCACATTTCCACAAAAGTATTTATCGCAGGCCATGACTGACTTTTTTAATTTTATCAATTCATTCCAATCTATTTCAGTCACGTTAATAATGAAATGATTGATAGTATACTTATAACTAATGAGTAATACTTCTAGAAGAAACGAAGTAGATTACAATTATGAAAGGATTCCAACAGACAATAAAAATTATTCGTCCACCTTCCGCTTCAATAAGGAAGATGAAATATAGTCAAGTTGAATTGAAATCTGAGTTTTGCTTTCTGAAATTGTTGCAAAAAGAGAAGACGGGGAGGTTTTATGTTGTGATAATATCTACATACTTACTTGAAAAGTATATGTAGGTATAATCATTAGTCGACGTATCTACTGTTCCCCGAGGCTACGAAGTGTCTATCAGGATGTTTTGATACTTGTTGGAATGCTTGTATGGTGTTGGCACTTATTTTCGAAAGTTCTTTTGCATTCTCTTTTGCAGTCTGAACAGATGTATTGAATGCTTGTAGATTTGCAGATATTGTATTGTTCACTAATCTTGTTGCTGACACAGCATTGTCGGCTAGAGTACTGACTGCGTTTGAGTATTCTTCCGCTATTTGTCTTGGAGATATCATCCAATTTGACCAAACTTGGGATGAGTTGACAATTACGTCTTTTTGAGATTCTATATAAGAATCAGCAACCTCTCTAATTGCTTGAATTGTATTTTCTTGATAATCAGAAATAACATCTGTATAACGTGGAATTTCTCTTCTTGCTTCATTAGTTGTTTTCTTTATGTTATCTTTAGATTCATCTAATGCTCTTGTTACTGCTTGTTCCTGCTCACGTTGAAGCTGTGAATATGTTCCGTTTATATTGTTATCTTCTTTTCTATCTTGTTTCTTCGATGTTGACATCTGCTTGTACAGTTGACTACATGCTATATAATGACTAGTATCATTGGGTATTGAATGGTACATAATGGTATTATCCGGGCTATCGCTTCTTAGAATGAAAGTACGCAAGATATGGGATCCTAGCTTTAGCTTCTTCTCATATAGTGTTCCTTTTTGTATTTGCTTAAATATCTAAAGCAAGAGTCTGATCTAAAAATTAAGATGAAAAAATGATGCCTTTCCATCATTCTTTCTTAGATGCTTGTGTTGTCCATAGTATTTTTCCATTAATCACCCACTTGGCGCTACCCAGGTCCTTGCCGTCAGGACCCTTTGCTCTTGGGATATCAACTACAAGATGATCAAAACCAACTGTGGTAGACATATTCGTACCTGATAATTTGTCTAAAACTTGGCCTATTATTTGAGACCATTGACTTGTATTCTGGCTTCCATTATTTTGACTCATATTGTTCTATTACATAGGACAACTTTGGATTTATAGGATGCAAAAATGACTGAATCTAGATGCTACAAACCTACTAATATGGATAATAGCTAGTATGGATAATATCTAAATTAATTGTTGCAATCTTCGTTTTCGGTACTATGGAAGATCGAAATGACTGAAATGAGTTTTAAAGTACAACTCCGTTCTCTCGAAGAAATAAAGCATTTGAATGTATTGTTCTTAAATATCATATAGCATAGATAGAGCTTACTCTTACGATATACATTCACTCAAGACGCACAAATTGCGACTGCAGGAAACAACGTATATGTTAGCTGGTGGGAAAGAAATCAAATATCAAATAAACCAGTACTTATGCAAGTAATGATAATGGAAAGACACTCGGATTATACAGAGCTTAGAGTTATGGGAATATATTATACACACGTGTGAGATGACTTCATTATAAATAAGAAGTGTTTGTTAAAGGAGACAAATATTCCAGTCAATAACCTCCATGAACACTAGATTCGATCCTTTAAAGTAATGCTTCCCAGTCTATTCATCTTGCATTGATTCTAGATAACCCAAATTTCATAAGATACATTTCTTCCTTAAACCCAGTGTAATGCCAGTAGTATTTGTTAACTACAGTCGATATAATAAACCAAATAACACTATTCACTATGATGGAAACAATGAAGCCATAATAATATGACATAATAATGCCAGTTATGGTACCTCCTATGAGATAAGGAATTTGACGTTTTAGCGTTGATTTTAGCTTTGATTTTAAATTAGAGTCCACAGTATATCCTACTTATTAGTAGATAACATAGGTTATATGTATAGTTGAATTGGTAACAGACACATATGAGAATAAAGAATTGTTCAATGCATTATAAACCTGCGCATGCGTGACCCATATTATTGCTCTATTAGATAGGACAACTTTGAATTTATAGGATACAAAAATCATCTAGGCATAATAATAATTCCATCCATATGTCTTATATCAACCAGGAGTCAATCAAATGTTGTTAGGTACTTTTCCTTTTCCTTGCATTAATCTTTGATAATGCATACTGAATAAGATATTTCTGGTCGTTAATCCCTTTGTTTTTCCAATAATATTTGTTAATAATGTAAATATTCCATACCAAATAATACTGTTTACTATGATTGTAAAAGGAAATCCATAGTAGTAATCATAATTGTACCTGTTATAGTACCGCCTATCAGAAATGGTATTTGGGGTCTTAGTATCGACTTTAGAATTATATCCATGTTAACTAGTTCTTTTCTCTCTTGGTATTCATATTGCTTGATTAGTTTATTAATATTGTAAAGAATTTGACATCCCCATAAGACAAAGGAAGAAATTATCGTTAAATGGTAATATAATAATGCCATTGAACAAGGCTAGATTATCTAGAATTTTCATGTTGGTAATAGGAAATAATAATTGGAGGAGGCGTTGGCTTGATTTTAGGAATGGCCATAGTATTTATTTGATATTTTTAATGACATTTGCCAATTTCGTTACTATTCAGTATAGTTTGTTGATTGGTAAAGCACCTTTTCTCAATTCAATTTTTAGCAGTATATGGATATTTGCTATTGTGTTTATAGCAATGTATGTACCACTTGGAATGGCTATTGGATATTGGCATAGGAAAACTCAATTCAGTGTCGAGGCCAATGCCTTATTTAGTCAAAATCAGATTGGTGCAACGATGGATTTGTTTATTATAGATTTAATTGATGGAAAAGTAACCGAAGAAGAGAAGCAGCGCATGCGAAATTACTTATTAAAAATAATGAAACGCAATTCTCCGCCATCCATAAATGGTAATGGTAATGAGGATACTAACAAATCATCTTAAGCTGAAACTAAAGTCAATGCAGAAAGAGCAGAATAATCTATTGATGTAATTATTCCTATATCACAGACCTATACTTAGTTGATACCCATGGATCAACCTTCAAATAAAGATATGCCGATCAAATGATGGGAACACTTCGATATGCTTGAACTAGGGGGTCATTTTGAGATGATGTTCGCCCGAACCAATTGTTGTCTTAATAATTAATATTGCGGTCAAACCAATACAAAACATAATCAGTTCAGGATGTTTACACATAGTTTCCATAAGTTTTCGGTGGAACAAAGATGAGACTTACCTAACAGAGAAGGTATTTTAATAATTATGTGATATGCAGAATCTGAGCTATTATGCTACTGATATTCAAACACAAAGTAGAGGAATATTCAAACAAGCTTGGTGTCACGATAAAAAGGATAGTTATAAAGCACCTAAAAAATAGGTGGGGCAGTATGACAAAAGAAGGGTCAATTACTATAAATGTAAATCTGGTAAAAGCTTCTGAAGATGTAATTGATTATATAATATTACACGAACTCTGTCACTTGAAGTTGAAGTCGTAGCCAGGTTATAATGGCTCTAATGAATCTACGCAGTCATGGGCTAACAGACGACAGGATATTAGAGCTGAATAACTTTTTGGAAAGTAATAGATATAAAACTAGTAGTTATACAAGTATAAAGTAAACACATACTGCCCCCGAAACGAGGCTTCTTCCTTCCTTAAGTCATCATCCATTCTGTTCTTGCTTCTATTAAGATTACCGTGTTTCTCCCAGTCAGATCTACTCTTCGTGTCCACTCAATTGATTATACGTCAAGAAATTCCCTCTATTATTCTCACTGAATATTCCGTATAGTTGATATCTTCAGATTCAAGATCAATTTCTTTACCGTACCTCTTCATTCATTGACCTCTTGCGGGAGAAGTGAGCCATTCATATATATCCTGAAATACATATTCTTCAATTTGACCATGTGAGGTTATCCATCGATTGGAAGGGACAAATGTATGTCCAAGACCTGGATAGACAATAATTATATGGTCAGGATGATTTACTTCTGTTAATCTTTGTTGTAATAGCAGCGCTTGTTCAAGGGGAGTTTGGCTATCATTTGCTCCTACGAGCGTGAGGATACCAATATTTGAAGTCACGTTCCCTATCATGCTATTGACACTACCCAGAGCAGAAAACGATTTTCCATAACTAGGGCAACCATAGATATCTAAGCATTTGGCTGACAGCTGCGAGGCATTTGGCATCGTAGTGACACAATGGACAGATAATCATCATATACAGATAATGCATGCAGAGGAGTATCATAGGCTGATTATAATGAGATGTTGTCCACTGTTTACGGATTGATGATTAAATATAACGTAGATAAGGTATACATCGATGGTGCAAATCCATCTTTTATCAAATCGCTAAAGCTGCAAATAGGTGAAGAAGCAGACTATGATAAAGTAATTGCCAGGTACAGATCACAGGGATTGGGAGAGGCCACTAAAGATATGAGAATTGTCCCAGTAAGTTTCAATACAGAACATAAAGCAATGCTAGGGCATTGTAAAATACTACTGGAACACGATGGTGGAAGAATAGCTATCAATCCAGACAGGTTTGACAAGCTAATTACTTCGCTTAGGACTGCTGTTGATAATGATGGAACATTAGATAAGGAATCTACATCCTATAACGACATATTCGATGCATTTAGATTAGCTTTGAAGTTTTATCATTTCAGAGATAGCGGTGATTATGATTAATGCTAGAAATAGAAGATAATATGCTGCTTACCTACAGTTACTACTTGAAGAAGATAAGTCGAGCTCCTAGCATTGTATCATATTATATCTTGAAGTGGCAAGCTAAATGTGAAGGTAGCTCCTCCTTTGCCATCAGATTGGTTTCTAGCCCATATTTTACCACCATGAGCCTCTATGATACTTTTGCATATGAATAGTCCAAGCCCAGTTCCTTGAAAAGACCTTGAGACAAACTTTTCAAACAGTCTGGGTAATATTTCAGGATCTATTCCTGGACCATTGTCCTTGATACTGACATGAATTTGACTATCAATTTTTTCTGTAGTAATATTTATGACTCCTATTCCTTTTGTTATTTGCTTTTCAGTAAATTTAATCGCATTGTCAAATAGATTGGAAATAACTTGAGTTACCCTTCCTTTGTCTGCTTCTACAAAAACATCCTGTATCTCGTTTATTATCTTTACAGTATTTATTTTACTATCTTTGTCTAAGTGTCTGTTTGATACTATGTCTGATACAGTATTTGTTATTACATCTTTTAAGTTGAACCGCTCCTTTTTCAGATTTAGTGATTGACTTTCAATCTTTGAAACATCTAATATATCATCTGTCAGTCTTTTCAGTCTTTTTGCATTTCTTATGGTGACATCTAGCAATTCCTGTTGCTGTGGTTCTTTTATTTTGGAATGAAGAGATTCAGTTAAGCTAAGAATGGGCTGGATAGGTGTTCGCAATTCATGGCTTGCTATATTTATGAATTCTTTTTGCATTTTATCATGAACTTTTAGTTGTTCATTAGCTATCGCAAGTAATTTATTTGATTTAGTTAAAGAGTCATTTGCTTCCTTTAGTTCTACAGTTCTTGCATTTACAGTAGACACTAACCTTTTATTCCATAGTAGAACTAATAATGCAATACCAAAACCTACTACTCCTATGATTACCATTATAAATGTGCTTAAATTCTTCTGTTGGTCAGCTAAAATCTCTACATCGCTTGCAAGGTTATGTGGAGCAATGATATAGGAAGTTAAGAAATACTTGCCATTAATCATGACTGGTTCGTAGGCTATAGTATTCATTTTCCCTTGAGCAAAAATATCCTGTGAACCTATTCTGCCTTGTAATGAATTCTCAAATAGGTTATTTAATGTATCCTTTGTACTAGAAGAGAGAACAGATGTGAAGGTGGATTGCATTTCATTTCCAAAAATGTTTTTGTTACTATGTAATAAAGGAGTATTGCTATAGAGTATTACCCCATTTCTGTCTAATAATGCTATTGTGCTTTGAAATCCTCTAAATAGTTGATTTTCTAATAGACTTCCCAAGGTTTCAAGTCTAATTGATGCAACCACTGCCCCAGTAAATATTTCACGTCCCCTAGTTGGTCCTGCTATAGTTGTATTTGCTGATGACAAAGATGTTGTATTAAGTATAGGAAAAGATATGTATAATCGTGGAACCTCATCATTTGATTCTATTAAACTACTATAGTATTCTGTATGAGTGTCCCTAGGTATAGAAAAATATGCCCTATAACTAAGATCTGTTCCCTTGTACTTTTGATATGTGCTTTGGTTGATATTACTTATCCAGTTTATTCTGCCATTCTTGTCAAGCCACATATAAAAGTCAGTTAGATCGCTCGTGACCCTTTGTCTGGCATTGATAATAATATCTGCTCTATTATATTCATTATTGTGAATAGATGTAGAGTTTGCAAGTGTCTGCAAAAGAGCTCCAATACTTTGCAGTCTATTTGCCAAAATTTGTGAAATGTCATGTACTTCAATTTTAGCATTCGATCTTATTTCCTGTGAAGCAACATTAATTATCTTATTAGATGTAAAAGAAGAATATTGGTATGAAAAGACTGAAAGTAACAGAACGGTGGCTACCACAATGATAAGTACAGAAACATTTCTCTTTGAGAAGATATCAGATTTTGCTTTTTTTCTTATCACATATGTGCCAACTGTAATGTGATATTGTACGGTGGTAGATAAAATTTTTCTATGTGCATGTGTTCGCTAGATCTGGTATCATCATCGTTTTCATTGTTCGGAAGACAGAGTTGATAACTAATTACCGCATTAAGAACTGCTGTAGATAATGATGGAACACTGGATAAAGACTCCACCATATAATGACATATTCGATGCATTTAGATTAGCTTTGAAGTTTTATCTTTTCCAAGAGAGAACTGATTAAGGTTAATCTATTAGCTTTAATTAAAATTGAGAATTCCTTGAAAAAGAGAAACGAGCTATATCATAAATCAACGCTAAGGATACTTATTTTAGCAATTATGATCTCGGTTGTAATTGCAAATTATATAATAATTACCTCAGATCCGCACGATAGACATGCTACTGCACTTTGGGCTATGAATATAACTGCAGCTATAGCTTCAAGTCTCGGTATAGTTGCAGTATATCGGCACGGAGTTAGTGGACTTCATGGTAAATCATACTTATTTTTAACACTCGGCTTAATTTCATGGTTCTCTGCAGATCTTACGTTATTGTATTATTACTATGCTCTAGGCATAGAAGAACAAAAATTTGTAACTGTTACAGATGGGTTGTGGTTTATAGGATATGGGTTTCTGTCTCTACATTTATTTACTATAATTAAGTCATTACGTAGGAGCAGTAATACTAATAACGTAATTAATCGAAAATTTGTAATCGTTGGATCACTCATCATAGCAGTTGTATTCGCTATTTTTAATGGATTTAATTTAATGTCTTCAGAATTTATTGGCAACGCTGGAGAAAATGCGGACTTGACTTCTGTAGCTGTAACTTTAGCATATCCTATTTTAGATTTGACATTAATAATTCCATCTTCAATAGTCCTTGTCAAATTACGCAAAAATTATCAACATTCTATTCCATGGTTCCTTTCTTCTCTGTCATTGTTGGTCAATGCAATTGCTGATGATGGATATCTAATTGATTTTGTAAATGGGAATTCACAACACCTTATATTCTGGGACCTGTTCTATGTTGCGGATTTCATAATTATGGCTGGTGCATTATTTTGGTATAACAGATACCATATCACTTCAAGCAGAAGATCTACAAAAACAATAGAAGTTGAACCATAATGAGGATGATAGTGGACGTACTGATATCAATCCAGACAGATTTGATAAACTAATTTCCTGACCAGAGAACTTACGCCGAACTCCCAGATAAGACTATAATTCAAGAGGAGTTTGATGGTACTTTCACAATCCAACTATAGATACTTGGCTATGAGTCATCAATAGAAATAACTAGAAGCACTATAATTAGAAAATATGTCCAATGCTTGTTTAGAGTATTTAGATAATAGTACTATTAATATCATTGTTTTTAAGATTACTTGGTAACTGTAACTGCTGTTGTTTGATTTTTCTCAACACTTGGTCGGGGAAGTACTACTAGCTGTCCTGACATTGTAGGTTGATGATATGTGCAGTAGAATCTAAAGACTCCTTCATCACCTGCTTTGAATGCAAATGTTGCATTGTTTCCAGGTAGTAGGTCCTCATTTATGTTATATGGTGCTCCAATTGTAAATGTGTGCCTATCTGTTGTATCAAGATTATAGAAATGTATAGTCACATTGTCTCCTTCAGTAACTTCTAGCACATCAGGTGAGTAAGTATCTGGTGGAATTTCCAATTTGGTTTCATTAACTCCCTCATGTTCAGCACTAAATAAATAGAATATTTTGTTGCTTGAAGAAGCAGCAGCAGACAGCGATGAACTTGTGGTGCCACCTGTTGTTGTAGTAGTAACATTTTGAGCTATAGCGCTATGTATAGGTGGTAGTATGATGGGAAGACATAATATTATTACTGATACTTGTAACAACAATATGCCTCTCATTCGCATATACCTAAAGCTATATGAAGCAGGTTTTATAAAAACAATTATTGCTTTCTAGACCTTATTTCCTAGTCTTTTCCCAGATAGATGTCGATTGATTCTTACTCCAGGAGCTGCTGGCGGATTATTGCTTTGCGCACCTGCTTGGTCTATTGCTGTGAATAGGAACCTACCAGGACCTGTTAATTGACTATTGTAATTTGGTGTTGGCGTATATGTGACGTGGGCTGTGGCTAGTCCAGTAGATGTATCTACTGTAATAGAACTCATTGGATCTAAAGTACCATGTATTGGTGCTTGAGTTATAGAAAATGTTACACTATTACATTTGCTATTAACTTACTGTTATGGTTACTTTAGCAGAAGCGCTTAATCCTTGATGGT
Organism: Thermoproteota archaeon; assembly: GCA_046724555.1. Classification (GTDB taxonomy): domain Archaea; phylum Thermoproteota; class Nitrososphaeria; order Nitrososphaerales; family Nitrososphaeraceae; genus JAFAQB01. Next base: position 10,646 of record JBKOWU010000171.1, read on the forward strand.
TGTCTTTTACTGTAAATGTAAAGCTATCAGGACCTGAGAAGCCTGTTTTTGGCGTGTATGTTAGCTTTCCGCTTGTTGCATAGTCAGAAGCTAGTTCAAGAGTGCCTCCAGTCGGTGTAGATGGAGTCTGGAACGTTATTGGGTCATTGTCTGGGTCTGAGGCTGTCAGAGTGATGCTCAACGCAGTATCCTTAGTTGTCTGCAGATCCTGAGATTTAGCTATTGGGATACCATTGGTTCCTTGCATAATTTGCACTGTTATGTGAACTTTATTAGATTGACTTGTTGACTTGTCAGCTGCTGTTAAATCAAATTGATCTGTAGAAGGTATCGGTATGCCTACAAAAGGTCTATACTGCATCTGTGCCGTAGCAATTCCTGTAGTTTTATCATTGACAATAGACGTTGGTACAACTATACCAAATCGAGCTGGTATAGGTATAAAGTTTACTTGGTCATCATTAGAGCTTATGTCGGGGTCGCTAGGTTTCACTGTGAAGTCAACAGCAGTATTTGCGAAAGTCGAAAGACTCGATGGTGCCGTATCAATACGAGGCACATCGTTAATAGCGTTAATTGTTAGTGACACAGATGAAGCAAGAAAAGATATCCCACATTATACTCAAATTGTAAATGAATATCAAGAAGAAACTATTCAAGCGGCCAGACAAATGGCAGATAACTACTTAGAATCTCAAAGGGAAATTATCAATTCATTTCAATCAGCA
>JBKOWU010000136.1:0-4796 GCA_046724555.1 Thermoproteota archaeon
CCCAACTATGTCAGTTCTGCTTCTATATTTCATAAGAATGTTTTATTAGATCTGCTATATATGAGGAGCCGTACTTTCGATCATTTTATTTGATCATATTATTCGATTGATGAAGTGATCATTGTACTAGATCAGCGTACACTTTAATCCAGAAAAGTAGGTCTATTGAGCATAGATTATGGTACATATTATAATTAATAAATCATGAATAGCAAAATTTTTGTACCTGTTCAAGAAGTTATCTTGGTATATTTGATGAATACTTGTTACTTTACTTGTTCTTCAAATACAATAAATATTTAATTTAAATAATAGTCTTGCAAATTTGAATGTTTCCGCAAATAACATTATAACATTATTTTTCTACAATATAATATTAGTAAAAGAAATATGTTTACACATGGTCTAATAGTGAGAAAATAATTGGGAATAGCAATTCGAAGGAAAGAGTCAGCAAGGCTAACGTGGAACACTAAGCCACATCATCTAATAAACATAAGGAGAACAGAAATTCAAACATCCGAGATTGTGTTTTCAAACCCAACAGTACACCAACCATCGACAACCCGAACCTTTTTCAACAGTAATTCCAATATTAAATTTCAGAGGGACAGAATAAACAGAATTATTTGTGGAAACAACCTTCTTACAATGCAGGCACTTATTGCCTCAGGCTATGAAGGTAAGATAAGTCTAATATATGCAGACCCTCCATTTTGGACAAATGAAAATTACTATGCAAAATTTGAAGTAGGCGATACAGAGAGCTCTAGAGTACTTTCAATAATACAAAGATTAGCCTACAGTGATAGTTGGAAAGAAGGAATTGACTCCTTCTTGGATATGCTTTATCCAAGGTTACAATTAATGAAGAGGTTACTTACTAATGATGGTTCTATTTTCTTGCATCTTGATTATCACATAAGCCATTATACCAAATTAATTATGGACGAGATATTTGGAATAGGAAATTTTAGAAATGAAATCATAGTAAAACGAGGTCGTAAGAAGGGTCTGATATATCAATTTGATAAAATAGATAGAATGCATACCAGCAATGATACCATATTATGGTACACCAAATGTCCTAGTAGTAAATTCAAGCAACCACTTTCTGAAACAGAAAAAGTACAAGCAAAATGGATGGGATTTTGGAGCAATGTTGAGAGGCCCACCATGCGATATGAAATATTTGGAGTAACACCTAACAGAGGACAATGGAAATGGAAAAGGGAAAGAGCACTTAGAGCTATTGAAAATTATCGCAAATTTGAAGATGAATTTGATATCCATATCTCATCCCATAAATCTCAGATTACAAAAGATGAGTTAGAAAATATAAAAAATAAAAGTCTTTTAGAATATTGGAGATCAAACGGCCAGACACTAGAATTTATCAGAAAACGTGAAGGAGTAAAGTATCCAGAATACTGGGTAGAACCGCGTGAACATAAGATAGTAGATAATTTATGGACAGATATTCAAGGATATAATTATTCTTCCAACTATCCTACTGAGAAACATGCTGAATTATTAGAAAGAATAATTACCAATTTTTCTGACCAAGGAGACTTAATTGCAGATTTCTTTGCAGGTTCTGGAACAACATTAGTGGTAGCAGAGAAAAAAGGACGGCAATGGATAGGATGCGATTTTTCAAAAGTAGCAATACAAATAATACGCAACCGTCTTGTTCAAAATAGCTCTAAACCTTTTCTCATAGAGAATATAGGTAATTATCAGAGACAATCAATCTATTTGACCGGTTCACGTATTTACGACATTCAACCTATAATTCTCAAATTATATGGTGCGATTCCTAGAAAAGATTTTCCTAATATGGGAATAAGAAGTGAGGGATTACTCGATGAACTAGTCTATATAAGTTATCCTGACATACCCGTAACTGCAAAGAAGGTAGAAGAACTTGAAACATTAGCTGAACATCTCGATGGGAGAGGATATCAAAGGTTAGTTATTCTTGGCTGGAGTTACGAATATAATTATGATCATATGCTTGAAGCAAGAAAGCGTACATCAAATAGAGAGTGGCATAGTAAAATTGTCAATAAGGCAATACCTCCTGAAATATATGAATATCTAAATGAGGCGAAAGGCATGGATTATTTATATTCTCTAAATGGAAAAATACGATTCTACGATAAACCATACTTACATCTTATGGAACCAGAAATTCAACAAATAGACGGAAAATATCGAGTGACTGCTGGCATAGATAGGTATATTGTATTTGATTTTCCTGTAGAGTGTGAGCAACAGCAGAAGAGAGTCCAGGAAATACTAGCAGACAAACCATTGTCTTTAATTGATTATTGGGCTATAGATTGGAATTATGATGGTACAATTTTTAAATCCAGTTGGCAAGCTATGCGTCGGGTAGGTAGAAAGATACAATCCGTACCAAAATACACAAGTATGGAATTCGAGGGCGCGATATTATGCACGATTGCTATAAAAGTGGTAGATATTTTTGGAAACGAAACTATGGGCACAGTAAATATGGATTTAACAAAAATATCTACAAATACAACTACTAACAAGCATTGGCATACATTCAATTAAACATGTTTAGTAGGATCGATCAAATATTGAAGATGTAGGTACATAGAAGATGTTTTATAATTTAAAAATGCTTTCTGCATTCCTGAACATTAGGAGATCGTTTGATTCTCTATTAAGTTCGAGTTTTTGAACAAAGCCAAGATATGAGATCATGCTAGAAATGGGCCAATCACTTCCATATAATAGATGATGTTGTGCACCCACATAGTTTAATAGTTCTTTTATTTTTCTTACATAATGAGTTTCAGCAGTCAACGTAAATTCACCAACGAAGAGACCAGAAATATCTGCATACACATTTCTGTTCTTGTAAAGTATTTCTTGGCAATCTATTATCCAAGGATTTCCTAAATGACACATAATTATATTTAGTTCAGGATTATCCACAGCAACATCATCTATATTTAAGGGATGAGAATACTTGATCTTAGCTGTACTTGACAACGTATCTCCAGTATGAACCATAAGCGGTCTTCCATATTCAACACACATATCATAAGCTCTTTGATATCGTTCATCATATGGATAGTAGTGCTCATATCCGCAGTAGATCTTTATACCTTTGATATATCCGTCTTTAAGCCATTTTCTGTAATTTTCTAAGTCTTCGTTGGTGTGATTGTCAATTGAAAATCCCGCTACAACGCCAAGTTTATCAATATATTTTTTTGTGGCATCAATAATTTGACGTGTAGATGGTCTATTTATATCAACTTTATAAGATGACAGTATAATAGAATAATCAATATCATTGTTATTCATAGACTCAAGCAATGTATTTACCCTTTCTTCTAACGAAAGAATTTTTTTTGACTTATCTAATTCGTTATAATTATTGAGGTGTACATGGCAATCTAAAATTGGCATATATATTCCTGTAATTATTACAAGCTCCTATGAATTGTACTTTGCCATTTTATAAAACGGGCAAAATTTATGGAGTGAATATTATATAAATATTTGAAGGTAATTTTTATAAACTTAATCCAATATCTAACTCGAATGATAAAGCAGGATCTCTTAACCCACTTCTAAGTGCTTTGTTTACATATTCTAATGCTGACATCTTATATGCATATTCACAATAATTAAACAATTCTCCTCCGTACGTCATTCTCACATCATTCTATTATGATTTAATTTAGTGGCGCATTCTTTATTGCATCATAGGACATATTTCCTGTACCCTCATGTATGTGCTTAATACATGGATGGATATCTACGCTATATAGTCTATCGCCATTTGAATATGATTTGTAATCATGTGATATGCAGTAATTTATTTACATGCATATTCTGTATATTCAGGAACAGGTAAGATTTTAGAGTAGTTGAAGAGATGACACTGCATCATATGGTTCAATAGTGAAGAATTGTCCTTGTAGAGAAATACGAAGATGACTCTCAAGTTCTTCAGAATGCCCATATGCTTCCATAGCAAGCAAGATATGGGAATGACTCTTTTTGTAAACCCGCTATGTTGACGATATCACCTTGATATGTATTTCTACTGACAACTCCTAAACCGTCTGTTTCTGGCAAATTAGATATATAACTTGTATAGACATAGTTTATCTGTAACAGAATATAAGCATATATCTATTATTAACTAATACATTTTCCTTTTTTCAGAATGTTCATATTTGTTGCATGTCTTTTATTACTACAAATTTTCGAAGCATCAATTTCCTTTACATATATGATTGCATAAACAGCTATAGAAAGATAATTGATAAAATTATATGCTGATTACCAAGTCAAGAGTGGATCAAATTTCTCAATTAGTATGCATATTGGCGAAGTTTTTTATTCTGATTATTTAAGACATGGGTTCCCCGTATGTATGTATTTTAATAATAAAATTGACTTAATTCTAGCTAAATAGTAGTATAGGTAGGATTAATATGATATATTGAAATATGATAAAAGGGAATTAGACATTTGGTTTCTTTATCGTGCTAAACAACATATATATCGTGATTGCGTTATCTGTTAACCAAAATAAAATAGGTTATTTATATAAATTCCTATAAAATGGTTTTTCATACAAATTGCAAGAAGAAGATAATAAGAAAAAAATTTGTTTATTTCCTTACATTTGTGATAGACATCATTTCGTCAAATTGATTATACATTTGCAATAGGCGTAAACCTTTTTCTGTTGTTCTAAACAGTTGTGTTTCATCTTCATATTCTAACACATCATTTTGTAA
>JBKOWU010000004.1:0-7296 GCA_046724555.1 Thermoproteota archaeon
CAATGCAAGTTACAAATATTGTTAACGTCTACCGAGCCATATAGTGCAGGCTTTGAATGAAAGAATTTAATGCCAATGTATTTTCTAAATATGCTGGCAAAAAAGGGTACTTCACGGATAAGATCCGTCACACCCCGACCATAAACTAGATCTACCATTACGTAATCTTAAAACTGCACATATAGATAAGTCTATATTTACCAGATATCATGGTTCCCCTAAGATCATTAAATAATACAGAACCTCAGTATAATCCAGTAAAAAAATTTATCTTGTTATTAGCCTATCGAAAGTGTGTCTCGCTACAGATGTCCAAAGTGTAAACTTCCTAATTCAATAGATGTCAATAAGGTACATGATGGGAGATTGATAATCATTTGTTCTGGATGCGGAATTTGTACACTAGTACCTTCAATGAGCAATCTCGATGAAGCATATCTGGAATTTCTAAGCATGTATGATAGTGGGCAAATTACTGAGATCGAAAGTTTGAAATCTTTGATGGAACACGAAAAGCTTCTTCGTCCAATATCTGAAATAGACACGATGATTTTACGTAATAATGCCAATGATAATGAAATGCTCAAAGGCGTACTGCGTTCCCAAAAGGACTACGTAGTAGATTATAAAGTTATACAGGAACCTGAACCTGAACATGGAGACGAAGTTAAACATCTGCCTGTAGATGACGCTATAATTAATACTCTGATGGATATACAAATTAAAAAACTATACAAGTTTCAAGAAGAATCAGTTAAGACCTTTTTAAATGGAAAAGACGTAGTTGTTGTTGCACCAACTGCTTCCGGTAAGACAGAGGCATTTTGTATCCCTGTTTTGCAGAAGATCTTTGAAGAATTATCACTTTTCGGCTTCGCCAAGTCTAAAATAAGAGGAAAACAAAAAATATTTGCAATCTTTGTATATCCTACGAAAGCACTTGCCAGAGACCAGTTAGCAAAGATAAAACAGCTCGCAGAGCCTTTGGGGATATATGCAAATATATTTGATGGCGATACCACACGCGAACAAAGGGATTCGATACTGTCTAGTCCTCCAGAAATTATCATCACAAATTTTGACATTCTTCATTATCATCTACTAAATAGGACAAAATTTTCGTATTTAATTACTGATGCTGGATTTCTAGTCATTGATGAAGCTCATATATATACGGGTATTTTTGGGGCTAATGTCCATTATATTATAAGGAGACTTGAAAGGATGTCAAGAAATAGAAAACTGCAGATAATAGCTGCATCCGCAACTCTTCCAAATGCAAAAGAATTCTGCATGTCTTTATTTGGAAGAAAAATGAATATTGTATATGGCAAAGGCAGAAGAGGCAAAATTAATTTTATAATATTATTTCCATCCTTGCGCTCACGTAGATCTTTGATGATCGATCTGGTCAGACAAATGACTACAAATAATCATAAGACAATTGCATTTAACAAATCCCATTTAGGCTCTGAGCTTCTTGCCTTCTATTTATCTAAACAAGGCCTAAAAGTAAAGGTACATAGAGCAGGACTATTGCCAGCAGAACGTAAAATAGTTGAACGATCATTTATAAATGGCAAATTAATGGCGATTTCAGCAACACCTACATTGGAGTTGGGAATAGATGTTGGCGATGTAGATGCCATCGTATCAGATATAGTTCCCATTAATCGACTGATCCAGCGCGTTGGAAGAGCAGCAAGAGGTGGACAAGAAGGATATGCGTTTCTTGCATTAGGTAATGATCCAATAAGTCAATATTATAAATTACATCCAAGTGATTACATGGCAGATCAGGAAATGGCATACACTGATCCTTCTAATCCATTTGTAGAGGAACATCAAGTTCTTGCCATGGCTTGTGACAGACCTATTTTAGTGACAGAATCGTTTACTATATTACATATTATTGAAAGACTTACTTCGAAAGGCTTGCTTCATATGTCAAATGGAAAATTCCTTCCTGACTTTAATAAAGCAATGAGCATTTTAAGAGATTTTAGTATCAGAGGAATTGGAAGTGGTACCGACATATTTTTCAGTGGAAAGTTGGTTGCTGAACGTTCGTTGCCACAAGCACTAGAGGAGCTACATGATAATGCAATATACTTTCTATCTGGAAAAAGATATCAGGTAAAAAAGCTTCATTTCGATCCGAAAAAGGAAAGACGATCATATGCAGAACTAATACGCATTCCAGATGATTATCCATACTACACAAAGTCAGTAGTTGATGAGATACCGACTGTGCTTAGCACGTATGAACATAAAACAGCCATCGGGATAGAAGTAAAATACTGTTCTTTGAAGATTCAAAAGAGAGTGTTAGGCTATTCCAATATTGAAATCGGACAGGAAGTTGCAAAAGGGACCAAAGTCATGTTTGAAAATCCTATTGAGTTTCAATTCATAACTAAAGGGCTTGTTTTCAGAGCACCAAGACCTGTAAATACTTTAAAAAATGCAAATGACGAGCAATATGCAGAGATGAGTGGATATCATGCTTCTGAACATGTAATGATAGAAGGAAGTACAATGATAACTGGAGGCGCATCCCAGGACTTGGGAGGAATATCTCTAGGCTCCTCAGGTTTAATTTTCATATATGATGGTACTATTGGCGGAAATGGTGCTAGCAGAGTACTTTATGACAAATTCGAAAATGCATTAGAGAGGTCATTACGAATATTAACAGAATGTTCGTGCAGAAGTGAAAGCGGTTGCCCCAGGTGTACTTATTCTTATAGGTGTGGAAATAATAATGAATATCTTCACAAGATTGCTGCTATCGAAGTATTAAAGAGGGTATCGGAGAGAGAGGAGACGCATGTTGAGGATGTAGTACCTATGGATCGTACGCTTGTATGAAATATGGCTATCGCCATCGTGCTATGACTTGTACAATAATCTACAATAGCTTGGTATGAATATTTTCTGTCATAGTTAATCTCAAATTTTCAATAAGTTGTAAACAACAATTATTCTTCTTTTTGGTAACCAAATGGAGAGTAATCCAAACTAACAATTGCTGTGTTTTACAATACCAAGTTCAATTATGATTCTTGATATATTTTTGGTTGTAGCAGGTAGTCGAGTGTTCATTATACAGTTCAAAATACTGTAGTTAACATATATTTCGCTTATTGCTCTTCTGAAATTTCTTAAATCACAGCTTTTATATTGTCACATACCCTTTCCAAGCCACATATTTTCATTAAAATCAAAACTATGTTTATCGGATATTTGACATGTGGCTAAGTCAATGTGTTGTTATATGATTACCTTGTGGCTCGACTGATCTTCTAAAAATGCAAACACTGCCATCAGAATATAATTTGAAAATAAGGAGTGCGACGGCCGGGATTTGAACCCGGGTTACCAGATTGGCAATCTGATGTCCTAGACCAAACTGGACGACCGTCGCACGAATATTCCAACTCCATGCAAGGAGATATTCTAAAGATTTAACCTTGTCTTTAATTAATCATTCGAAATCAATGATCAGAATAATTCTATTATAATATCATCATTGTGAGTTTGAGCACATTTTACAATAAAGATTTTTATTTTTATTCTTTATAACCATAGAGGATGTCTTCAAAAACTCGTGTTAGTCTACATTGAAATTGATAAAATTTTTTCTCTATAATAATTGCTTATGAATTGCATATGCGAACAAATATGTGTATTTATTTATATTGTGTTATCATCATGTATACGGGCTATATTAATCAGCGGAATGTTGATTGAATACATCATAGTAGTAGGATAAGAGTAGTAAATCCTCTACTTTCTACAACAGAGTTTTCGTTAACTTCTTCAGCCAGTATGGTAATAGATATAACGTCATATTTAAGGCAGTTTTTAGCATCGATAACAACGTAATCGCTTAAGATATCGACACCTCTCAAGCTCTCCGGACTAATTCTAAAATTTACCTGTGAGCTGGAATTAATTAAAAACAATTGATCTTTGCCGTAATTCCCTATGCGAGCAAGTCTCCCATCTCTGGGATTTACTATTACATTTAGTTGAACTTCACCGATGGGATTAGTAGTATATCGGCTCGTGTTATTCACAAGAACTCTGAATCTGAATGGATATCCCGCTGTACTTTCTGCCATTTTATTGATGCCATCATTCATGATAATGTCTACCTTCTTAATTGTGTCAGCATATTTGAAAATCCACTCATTTGTTGTCTGTACTATATTATCTATGCTTGCTTTCCTTGACTTGTTTTCCCCCTCACTAAGCTGATATCTATCAACCCATTCCTTGTAATCTTTACTAATGTCTACTATAAATTCAGTACATGTATTCTGATAGTCTTCAATACTCGTAGCCCGCTCTGATCCACCATCTGCGGCAAACATCAACAAAATATTATGTATTACATAATAAAAAGTTGTAAGCTGATAAACTGGTAGATATAATAAATGAATTATGCTAAATCATGATAATGATCTTATTTTCAGATTTAATTGAAGAATTGAGAAATAATATACTCTCCAACAGAGAGAATCTGCATAGAATTTTGAATAGAAATCCTAATATTGCATACCAAAAACTTAATGAGCTTGCAATTTTCACAGGCTCTCGCTACAGTTTAAGCTTGCAACTGCATTTTCCAAATTCAAAAAAGATTTTCGATATTGACTCTTATGGGACAGAAAACATTGGCATAGTCGTAGATAAATTTCGTAGGACTTTTCCTATTCCAAGAGAAGAAATAAAATACATGGCAATCGAAGCTCTAGGCAATAGCGTTCAGGTACACGATGCATATATGTATGAAGGAAAAGAAGGCGTTAAGATAGTTTTAGAGAAGGGCAGGATAGAAGTCCTACCAGGCTCCATTCATTTGTGGTGCAAAGTAGATGATGAAAAAATAAAAAATTATGTTGATTGGTTGATGCAAAATATTTATTTCAGATAATTGGCATCATTATCCTAATAGCACAAGTTATTGGGAATCAACTAATTTTTGTATTCTATCGTAGTTCGAAAAATGGTGCTTTTTCTTCTCGTGTTTGCCCTTGAATATATTCGACATGAGGTAGGTATGTATTATTTATTTATTTAATTATTTATTGATATCTTAGTGCTTATGGAATGTAAGCGATATGGCCTGCTACTCTTATCTTCTGTCTTAGTCCGATCAAAAAAGAGCGGTATTATTGAATTAGTATTTGAACCACCGGCAAAAAACCTTGACATGCCAATAATTACAACTCTTGCGCTTATAATGGCATTGCAGAAATTATGTATTGAAATTAAGACTCTCTAGATAATATATGGATTTGACTGAAAATCATGATGTAAATAAGTGAGCATAGAAAAAATGTGGCTTATGCATCTACTAGTAAGCGCTGCATTTTACCCATCATCTATAGGTTACAATAGATTCTTTCTGGCATAATAGATGATGGGTAAAGATGTACGCATACTGTTACGCTCCTACTGCTATTACATTGAACGGTGCTTGCTCTACAAATTCTCCACTTGGCTGACCTTCAACTGCATCAATACTTACCAAGACAGTGGCAGGGCCTTCCTTGTCAAATTTGACTGTTTGTTTGCCTGTTCCATCTGGAGCTTTTTGATTGTGCAAATCTGCAATTACCTTTCCACTTGAGTCTGTTACCTTGAAACTATAGCTTACTTGATTTACTATACTTTTTGAATTGTCTTGGAATATCAGGCCAAAATCTGTACTTTTTCCAGCTTGAATTGTAGGCGGATCCCAAAGCAGCTGAATGTAATACGTTCCACGTGCAGTTTGTATTGTCAGAGGAGGTTTAGGAATCTCAATTTGACTTTTAGGTTGTGGTGGGGGACCTTGACCTCTTGCTAAAAGGTCAAATGCATATTGAACAGGTGGATTTCCTGTTGTTACATCTGCAAAGGTTTCTGCCTTGACTGGCCAGGGAAGATTGGGACTTATCCAAATATTATTGTCTGCACCTTTGTGGTAGGTAATTACCTTGGTATCAAATGTGCCAGCCGGTACGGTTACCTTTGCTGAGCTACCTGGCGCAATTGGTGATCCGCCTATGGATGCTATCTTGCCCCAGTATGGAGCACTTAGGGATAGACCGGGTTTGGGTACAAAAGATGCAAGCCAGTGTATGGAATTAGTATATGCAGCGGAATATTTGGACATATTATCTGGTATTTTAGAAGTTCCAAGAACACTCAAATCCAGGTCACTTAAGTGAAATGTTCCATTAAAGACTTGTCCTTGAGTGACAACATATGCTGGAGCAATCCAGTAATGTCCAGTACTGTTAAATTGTTTAAAATAAATATTCATTGTAAATGGTTGGCCATTGTCAGTATCTCCATTTTGGATCTTGTATGTGTAATAACTATTAGGTTGAGCACCCTTGCCAACATACCAGTTGTCATTTGCAGCATAAGCATTTCTTATCGAACTCATTGCAATGGTGGTCATAATAGATACTATTAACACAGTTGCTAACGCAAAAACAAATAATCTTCTTCTTCTACTCACTACGTTAAACTCTATAATATTTGCCATTGTCTATAAAATAGATTAGATCGAACTGATAAATGTTTGTCAATTGTTCACTCCATATTTTGCAGCAATAATATATATCCAGTTTTATGTCTGTGATAAGAGATGCAGGTAGCTTTAACTAAGCAAACTAAGGATTAGTTTTTCTTCAATATGCAGTGTTTATACTGGTTAATTTCTCGGAAAACTATCATCTTTATCTGAATAACTGCATTATATTTTATTGTATATATACATGTGAGTAATTAGATAAACAAATAAGGGGTGAAGTTAACAGTTTTTAACCATATATGTGCAACTGTTCTAAGGTCCACTTCTATGAGGTAGAATTCAAACTTGCAGGCATGCGAGTTGTCCCAACACACAAGAACTGTGGAGATCCATTAAATGAGGACCAATCTTCAAAATTTGAAAAGGAGCTTGTAAAATACTGGGGTTCTGAAGAAAAAAAAGACTAACTACACTCTTTTATATATAAATATAAAACCTAAAGACGTTTAAATTCTTCCAGGCGTTTTTTAGTATTTAGTAGTCAACTTTATTAATATCTAGATTAAATCTGGTATAGGTGAGTTTAGATAAATGACCAAGATGCTAACTGTGAATATAGATACGTCAGGCGTAGACTCTAATGAAGCTCAAGAATGGGTTAATGAACTTGGAAACGTGTATGCTGACATGGAAGTTGAAGATGTAAATGTCTCTGGGAATAAAATCTCTTTTAAAGCAGGATTCTCTGGGATGGATGATAC
>JBKOWU010000315.1:0-8404 GCA_046724555.1 Thermoproteota archaeon
GAGAACGTAAAGAAATCCATCATAAGGTCCGACTTCTAAATCCGTTATTGGACCGAATCCTTTTGCAAATATTATTCCACCTTGCTGCATCTCAGCAGACGTATTTGCTATTTTATCTCCAAGTGAGCCACTTAGTACTAACCCTGTCCTATTCTCATTTAGTTTAAAATGGTAAATATTTCCACCATGGAAATCTGCTACAAACATATCATTTTGATATTGTTTACCTAATTTGTCAGAGTTTAGAAACTTGATTGCAGTAGGGCCGCTAGTATTATTCCAAACAAACTCCGGAGATCTGTACTTTCCTTTTCCACCAAAATCTATTAGGCCGGTAGGATCCAGAGTAAATCTTCCGCTATAGTAATTTCCATTACCAGTGGTTTCCCAAAAACCCTGTATTGCTCTCCATCCGCTATTAAAACCAGGCTGGACAAGATTAATCTCATCCCCGTATGTAGGACCATTCTCTGTATCCCATAAATTACCAGTTAAGGGATCAAAGTCCATTCCAAAAGTGTTACGTATGCCATAAGCGTAGTATAGAGACAGTGGAATGGTATTACCAAGAGGTGGATTACTTACTATCTGACCATCTTGTGTAACTCTTAATATACCACCAGTTCCATCAGCTGGTGATCGCACTGAGTTTTCAGCATGAGTTCTGTGTTTTCCGACATCACCAATGCCTATGTATACATTGTTGTCAGGTCCTATTATTATTTTTCCACCATTATGTGGAGGTCCGGGGACAGCTGGTAGATCTAAAAGGAGCATAGGATTTACTAGTTTATTGTTAGCCAATTCGTATCTATATAGACGATTACCTATTGGATCATGTCCTGGTACGCAATAATTTAGATTAGGACAAATGTCACTACCTTCTACTTTAGTTTGTGTATATGATACAAATACATAGGTAGTTGGAGATGGATTATTATTATTACTGTTATTATTATTAATGGATGGTTTTGCTACAGCTATTCCAAGCATTCCTCTTTCGCTTTGACTTGCTACACTAACATCCAGTATTGGTTGTGGTTGTATTTTACCATCTATAATTCTCTGTACTGTACCATTGAGTTTCTCATTTACCACAATATCATTTGGTCCTAAAAATGCCATGTTACTAGGGACTTTGAGTCCTCGAGCTACTACTTCTGCCTTTAAATTACTATCATTTATAATTAATCCTGTTCTAAACGCAGCCATCTTTGAGAGTGGCTCTGTGGATGCTTTAGCGTGATTGAAACTAATTGGTAAAAATAGCAAGACAATCACAAATACTGACAATAAAACAATATCTGGAAAATATAATCGCATTTAATAAACGAGCAAGCCACAGATATTAATAAATATCGATAGATTTTATCACTGTGATTAAAAGGTTTAATTTCATTTCATTGCTGGCGTATTGATTACAAAATTATTGGTTGTGGCAGAACAAAATAAGCAGATCAAATATCTGAGGTAATTAGTCCATTATTTTTCCGCTATCCCCATAATTCAATTTCTTTGGTCAAGATGTCTTATGGAAATGGACTCGTTATATCGGTATGAGCTTCTTGTAGTATTCTTAACTATTGAAGCTATGTAAGGAGGAGGACAGAGTCGGTATAGGTCATATGTCTCTCGTCTGTTTTTGGGATCTTTACATCAGCTGATAACCAGTCCCGCATTTCCCTGAAGTCAGAAGTATCTGTATCAACTGCACCTGAATAAGCATTAGAAAATACAGATGACTAGTACCATATCTTCATTTTCTTGTCGCAAGTAACTTTATTTTCATTATTTTTTATCTCCTTATACAGGGCCGCAAGAATTGGAATCATGGGAGCAAAAGGGAGATCAGCTACAGTTTTAACTCCAAAACCATCACGTAAATTCTCTAATTTCTGAATAGCAGAATCCACAAAGCTAGAAATACCATCCCATAATTTGCTACCGCTGAATATGTTCTGATAATTATTTAATATATCTTCTCTGCCAGCGAGACTTCAAATGATATGTTATAACTTAAGTTAGATCATATTATTGGCTAGTAATACAATGGCAAAGAGGAATATACTTGTTCTTGGAATAAACGACGGTCATGACGCCGGGGCAGCCTTAGTAAAGAATGGTCACGTCATAGCAGCAGTTCAAGAAGAACGACTAAACAATATCAAACATTTTGCAGGTATTCCAGAAAAATCTATTTTCGAAGTCTTCAGAACCTCAAGAGCAGACCCAGCTGATGTAAATTTGATCTGTCTTGTTAGCTTTGATCCTCCAGGAATGGAAGACTTGGAGATCTTAAGCTCAAGGATCCTTGTCAGATTAAGCCCTCTTTTACATTCTGATACCTATATCAGACTCTATACTAACTTTAAAAGAAAACACAGAAGTTTTGCTCACCTAACTAAGATTTTTGAAAATTTGAAACTGCTTGATACAGAAACAACTGTAATAGAACATCAGACAGCTCATGCTGCATGTGCTTATAGAACTTCAAGTTGGGATTATAATGATAGTGGAGATGGCAAATATGGCACTATTCTCATACTTACAGCTGACGGTTCTGGCGATGGACTATCAGCAACGGTTAATGTAGGGAGAAATGGTCGTATCGAGAGAATTGCATATTCATCCTACTATGATTCAGTCGGAAATGCGTTTTATACTCAGATAACAAGCTTCCTTGGACTTAAGCCTTGGGACCATGAATATAAGGTGATGGGTCTAGCTCCATATGGCAAATCAGAATATTGTATTGAGCAGATGAGGAAAATAATACGACTCCATCCGCATAACCCACTTCGCTTTGAAAACACAATAGGAACAATTAGATCATCAGCAATCCAAAGTAAGTTAAGAAAACTATTAGTAAATCAAAGATTTGATAATATTGCTGCTGCAGCCCAGCAACATTTAGAGGATCTGCTAAAGAAATGGGTTCAAAATGCAATTGAAGCTACTGATATCCATAAGATCGCCTGTGCTGGTGGACTTTTTCTAAATGTTAAAGCAAATAAAATGCTTAGAGAACTTGAAGGAGTAGATGATATCTTTTTTTATCCTGCAGCTGATGATGAAGGTACTCCTATAGGAGGAGCCCTACAAGGATATTATGAATATTGTACAAGAGAAGGAATAAGTCCTGACCATGTGCCTATTGGAGAAATTTATTATGGCCCCTCTTATAGCAACGATGAGGTGAAAGAAATTCTTGTTAATCTTACTCATGACAATAATAATGGAAATCAAAGGAAATGGAAGTTTGACTATTATCATGATATTGATGGTACTACAGGAGAACTATTGGTCAAAGCGAAGGTCATTGCACGATGTAGTGGAGGAACTGAATGGGGCCCAAGAGCACTTGGTAACAGGTCAATAATTGCTGATCCTAGAGATAGCAGAGTAATAAATAAAATCAATTTTGCAATAAAGCAAAGAGATTTTTGGATGCCATTTGCACCCTCAATACTAGATGAAAGGAAAGCTGATTATCTTGTTGAACCGCAGTTCGCTCCATATATGATAATGGCGTTTGATTCTACTGTGGAAGGGGGCGATAAAATACCTGCGACAATTCATCCATTTGATAGAACATGTAGACCACAAACAGTAACCAAAGAATGGAACCAATCGTATCATAAAATTATAAAGACGTTTGAATCATTGACTGGAGAAGGGGCTATTCTCAACACCTCTTTTAATCTTCACGGTTATCCAATGGTAGGTACTCCCCAAACCGCATTATGGACTTTAGAAAACTCCAAATTAGATGGTCTAGTTCTTGGGAACTATTTGATCACAAAGAACAATAATTGACAAATAAGAGATATAAATTTAGTAAGCATGCAAGACAAGTATCATAGAGAATGCCAATCTGCATTGATATGTCTATCCATTAATTTTCTTGCATTATTAACGATTTTAGTTGTATCTATATTTTTACTGTTGAGTATTATTTCTGCTAACTCCTTCTCATTGGATACTGCAAAACAGTTGTAGCCATCCTTAAAATCACAATATTTTGAATCCACATCATCAATCCATTTTCGATTGATTATGAGCGCAGCATTATGATGAATTGCTTCTAAAAACGTGTATTGTGTTCCTCCACCATCATTAGGAAGTATTGTTAAGTCTATTACAAATTTTGCTTTATTCAAAATTTTCGATACTGCTTCAAAAGACCGATCAAATATTCCATAATAATACTGCTTGAATTCGTGCTCCCCAAATGGCCTGATATATACAGGATTGTATGGACCGTGTATCTTTATTGTATCTTCTTTAGTGATATTTTTTAACGCGATTAACTTGTTAGCTTTTAGGATGATGTCTGTATTTTTATCTTTGTCTGTGCGAGATATTGATACAGCATCAGTTTTGTGTATAAGGCCATTGCTATAACTACCATTGAGATCACGGTTGATATTGTTATTATCCTTTTGAATTGGATATGGATAAAAAGGGTGATAAAGGAACTTTGGATTAAGGTTATAGTTTTCCTTAAGATATTGTTGCAATGCTTTTCTTATGCAAATAATGTTCCAATGCTCAAGATAGGGTTCGTTTTCTTTTGAAATTTCTGTTGCATCATGTATTACTATTGTTATATCAGTGCGCTTCATTCTTTCAAGGACATGAAAATTCTTGAACATATCAGTAATGAATGGATTTTCAGCATAATCGAGTACTTTTGGTGTGACGTTTTGATAGCGTATACCATATCCGAATTCTCGGAACTTTTTCTCAAACCTACTAGTTATGCGCCTAAACCATTTTCTTCCTAACAAATGCATGAGATGAGCAGTAAATGTTACACATCCACCATAAAGATAATTATCGGCTATGAAAAAATATTGTCTTTGTCTTTCTCTTTGGTTTAACACAGTATACGCCTTTATCTAATTCTGTAAAACATTCTATAAATGCACAGCTTCACTATGAATTTACTAAAACTGCTTTATTCTTACTGGTACAATTTTACACAACTGCTATAGTAACTAAATCATGAAACCACTAGCATTATTATCTCATATTAGGGGCGATACCTATTCAGGCGCTGAGAGATTATTCTCAGACGTCGCTAAATTGCTATCTGATATCGGTTTTGAAGTCATATGCTGTTATGCAACCTCCTATGATCATCTGACAGACGAACTTTCTCTAAAGCCTCACGGAATAAAGATAATCAATACTAGTAGCCATTTGGAGAGAATTTTAGATAGCAAATACTCAATGAATAGAACTCTACTTGGTTTTCATCATTCGACCCAACTCAAAAAATTAGTTGAGAGAATGCATCCAAAGTTAGTATTTGTAGCTCATGAAGCCTTCAAACCTTTGCAATTAACAAGTAACAAAAAAGAATATGTTTTGATGCATTATGTCCATAGTCCTTATGAATTTGTGCCGGATCCTGCTACTGCTCCTTTAGGAAATAACACATGGTACATGAATTTCCTAGCTGAAAAATATGTTATAAAAGAAAATGATTTTAGCAATATAGTTTTAGCAAATTCATCGTCTACTCAGAATGAATGTATTAAGAGATGGAATCGAGAAGATTGCGTCGTGTTGTATCCACCAATTAAAGTGGACGAAATCGCTATTTGCGATCCTTCAGTCAAGGAAGATGTTTGTATAGTGTTATCAAGGATAGACCCATCAAAGAGAATTGAATTAGCAATAGAAGCCTTTTCTTCAGAAATCTTAAAGGATAAAAAGTTATTCATTATTGGATATGTCTCAAAAGATAATGAGCACTACTATTATAAATTAGCCGATTTGTGCAAAAAATATAGCAACATCAGTATATTTCCTAATCTTAAAAGAGCTGACGTACTATCCCTTTTATCCAAAGCAAAAGTTTTCTTCCATCCTAGGCCAAACGAACATTTTGGAATTGCGACGGTAGAGGCCATGGCAGCAGGATGTTTACCAGTAGTTCATTCGTCTAAAGGACCATTGGAAGTAATAGTAAACAATGGAAAATATGGTTTGGTTTATACGGATACAAATGAACTACCTGAGCTACTAGATTATGCTTTCAACTCAGCAAGAGATTTCCAACACAAGCTAAGAACTAGAGCTCTAGATTTTGATATTGTGCATTTTAGGAAAAAATTCGATACAATTATTGATAAGACAATAGACAATAACTATAGAAGGAATGAAGTATGAAAAACTGCTTTATTTAGCAGTTCATCGGCTAATTCGTTTTCCATTTCTCGCCTCATTGATCTGGCCAATCTCTTATAGAATGATATTGATAAAACAAAATTGTACCAAGGTGGGGCGTGGATTATTATTTATGGTGCTTGATATGATACAGAAACAGAAAGGATTTTGGATATGGCCGTTAGATTATTAAAGATTAATCCAAAATCAATTATTATATATTCTTAATGCGTTATAATAAAATATGTGAAACAACATCATACAAATGAGTATTCTCTGCAAATTGTCCTCTATGTAAGTATATTATAGATGACATAGAAATTGGAAGATGTGAAGGCTGTAGGCAGATAGTCTATGACCTAAACAATATGACTGAAGATATTAAGACAAAAATGAAAAATTATCGTGTTAAAGCAGTTCGTACTACCATTATAGACGGCAATATCAAGATTGAGGGTATACCTGATTTTCCTTGGATACGTGGAGAAGATTTGTTTGAAAGGTTGAAACATGATTATACATTTAAAAAGAACTAAAATATAACAGGCTTCTAATTAGACCATGAGAAGAGTTTAATATCAATAATCTCTATTATTTATCCAAGCGATGTCAGTCAAGTGTGCAGAATGTCAGTGCGCTCCACAAGAATGCATAAATGTCAATATGATTCAACGCTGTCAAAACTGCACAAAAGAAACCTGTTGCTGTACAGTAATTCATCGTGATTTTTCAAAAAATATGAAGCTTTCTGTCATGGATGAAGATGATTGCTGCTCGCAAGGAACTTGCAAGAACAATAGCAATAGTACCGCAGCAAAAGAGTTGAGCACAAAAAATAAAAAATCGATATACGAATTCTTCAGACACGTAAAAAGATTTTATGCTGCAGCGCTTGGTATTGAGATTCTCTGCATTGCTGCTGCTGAAGTTGGTGAAAATACGGGCTTGTATGTTCTTGGTTTCAATCACATAGGAGTCCCAATTGCTTATGCAATGGGCTACGGCTTAGCTACTTTCACTACTTTTGTGACAATTCTTGGCCGGTGCAGATATGGTTTAGGCCATAATGTTATTGATAGCTGCTGTTCTGTATTAGAACAAGATTCCAATAATGGATTCCTTTCAAACGTTCTGACAACATTCAAAAACTTTGGCTTAGGCATAAGGAAAATAAAGGAACTGCCAAAGCAGCCAAACCTAAGAGAGATGTTGAAAACTAGTCTCATAATACTAGTTACTGCTGAAACTGCGTGCATAATTACTGCTGAAACAGTGGACTTGATATTTTATAAGCAAGCTTTCTATCTGTCAATTCCATTGGCTTTACTTGCAGGGGCATTTACAGTGGTAGCACCTCAAGCCTACAAAAATATGAAACAAGCAAAAATTGAATTAACTTGACCGAGTTAATCGACCTTTACACGAAAGCAGTAAACTAAAACCGTGTTAAAGATCCAATAATGAAAAGCTCATTATTTTTTATTATATACAGACCACTCTCTCGTTACATTATCAAGGACTAAATCCTGTATTTCAGGAAACTATGCTGCTGACATCTCTACATATGACAAAGTTCATCATGAGGCTAACATGATGTCAGATGCACTGGTAGATGGAATAGTAAAGCAATTTCCTAACAAATTCACTAAAACAAGTATTATCACGACATCATCAACTTCTTTTCTTCTACTGCATCCAAAGGGATATAGGATTTAGATTCTAATTTGTAAATGGTGGTCTTCATATAATGAATGATCAAACGATGATGATTTTGTCAAAGTCGCCGAGACTAAAGATATTCAGACATCGCAAATGAAAGAAGTTCGGCCAAGATGTATGTATTGCAAATGTAGAGGGAAAATACTATGCAATTGGTAATGTATGCACACATGAAGGTGGTACTTTAGCTGATGGTGTACTGGAGGGTTACGAGGTTGAATGTCCTTGGCATCAATCCAGATTTGATGTGAGAACTGGTGAGGTGACAAGTCCTCCTGCAAGCGAATCAGAACCCACTTATGAAATAAAAGTAGATGGCAATAGCGTACTAGTTAAGAAACATCCATCTGCTATAGAAAAAAGAGCAACAACTACAACAACAACCACCTTCCAGGCCTTCTTCTGAATATGAGCTTTCACTATTAGAAAAGCAAAAGTTTGAAGCTACTGATGTAATGTCATTTAGATTTAGCAAGAAACAGAGACCGCAGCAGCAAGAAAGAGAGAG
>JBKOWU010000100.1:0-1799 GCA_046724555.1 Thermoproteota archaeon
TTATCATCATTTATTCCTGATGCTCTATTAATAACCAATTCACATGACGAGCATGTTAAAGAACTGCCTATGCTGGTAAACAAAGTTAATGATGATGGTGAGTCAAGTAAGAATTTGAAGATATTCTGTACTTTAGAGTGCGGTGATCAAGTTATCGAAAAATTCCCACAACTTTCTGAAAAAACAACTAATAACAACAGAGTGTCGTTTAATATAATACGGCCTAACGAAACTTTTGAAGTAGGTCCATTTTCAGTAACACCAATCATAGCAGATCATGGCGATAATTCTCCGCCCAGTTCTGTCATCTATATAGTAAAATTGCTGGATAAAAAAATAATAATTGGCTGGGATTTTCTTTCATTACATAATGCAGACGAGAATTTGTTTTGGAACCCAGATCTACTTATTTTAGGTACTCAAAGTTACAATCCTCATCCGCAAACAGGAATGATCTCTGTCTCAGATGCTTACGAGCTAGTAAGAAGATGGAATGCAAAGGAATGTTACATAGTTAATTATACAGGTTTGAGTGACTTTGAAGAAGCAACTAATCAATGGTTTAGAGGTCCTGTCAAAGCAATGACAACTGACGAACTTCAAAGGGTCATAGACTCGCATCTTAAAGTCACAGGAGATAATGGCAAATTCAGAATTACTGTAGCTAAAGAAGGAATGGTATGGAATAGCAAGAAGAACGAACAAAATGAAAAACAAGAACAATCTGTATCTTCTTTAGAAGATATTTCTTCTCATATTGGCAAGACACTTGAATTTGAAAGCCTGCAGAAGTATGTTTTGAAGATTGAGAACGAGGATAAAAATGATAGGCTAAAAATAGAGATACAAGATAGCATTAACAGGTTTAATTTAGAATTCGTCGCACCTCGTATAGATAAAAACAAAGATGATATTCTTCTAGGCCAAGGTGTAAGAGGTATGATGGCTAAGGGGCCAGAGCTAAGGATGGAAATAGTTTCATTACAGCCGCATGAAGAAGATTCTATCATAAGGATGAGAATATACAAAGGAAAGAAGAATGTATTCAAAGATGATATACTCATAAAGAATAGTGATGCTCAAAGACTCAGGAGATACATTAAAGAGAACTTCGTAGCATCGAGAAAATGAGACCACTCGATACCGACATGGAGATATCTGAATAACTGATGCAAATAAAGAGGGGTAAAAAAAGATGAATGCTAACCCACACAGTATATCGCTGACAATAACTAATCCTTGTTTTTGTTGTCGACAACAGGAGCACCTACAACAGAACGGTTAGATCGATCTACTATGTGATAATTGATAATGCAATCTTTTAAAGATAGCGTACTACACCTTTGAGGAAACTTGGTTATGGGTCAAACATTAAATCTAAAGCTTGAGCAGATAGTAATTGATAGATACAATAACTACTGCTTGTTTATCGACGTATCCCCATAGACAATTAAACATCAATAGCCCGTAAACTCTTCAACTTTGATACTTTCTTTTGGGATTTCTATTTCTTTCTGAAGCAAAGTCTGCATCGCTTTTAGCATGCTAGGATGACCACAGATATAAAATATTGAATTTTCCAGTATGTTATTATCTACATACTTCAAAATCATTGCTTTGTCTATTCTCCCATATTCTCCTTTCCAATCATTTTTTGCACTAGATGATGATTTTTCATGTCGATCTTCTTCTTCTTGACTAATGGTATAGATAATCTTCAGATTTTCATTCATGTTCGCCCAGTCATCAAACTCTTTTCTGAATAAGATGTTGTTCCGGTTTCTATTGGAATCAAACAT
>JBKOWU010000119.1:0-4044 GCA_046724555.1 Thermoproteota archaeon
TCCCGTACAAGTTTTTATATCTATAATACAAAAGAAGAAGTTGATAAATTCATAAATGCATTGGGTGAAGCAAGGAGGATATTTAGAATATGAGTGACGACATATATCGTGAAATTATCTTGGACCACTATCGAAATCCTAGAAATAAGGGTAAATTATCAAATCCTGACGTAAGCATACATGACAGCAATCCTCTCTGCGGTGATGAAATTGATATTCATCTAAAGGTCGAAGAAGACAAAATTAAGGATATAAAATTTGAAGGGAGAGGATGTGCAATCAGTCAGGCGAGTGCTTCTATGCTTACTGAAATGATTGCTGGCAGGCCCTTGAGTACTGTTAAAGACATCACAAAAGATGATATTCTAGAAAATATAGGACTGATGAACCTAGGTCCTGCAAGGATCAAGTGCGCCCTGTTATCACTTAAAGTTCTAAAGTTGGGTATGGTGAAATATTACAGTGATAAGGATCCCCAGTCGGCAAAAAAAATGACTGATGATTCTAAACTGTATTGAATGAGATATCTTGACATAATATATTCAGCATTCCATCAAGTAATAAAAGTTAGTTGATACTAATAATATAGCATCATCAGGAGTCCTTGCTAAATTTTCATATAATATGAGAAAAGAAAATAGTATATAAAAGACACTATCTGTCAAAACCATTTATTGCAACTATCTAGTCTTTGGCCAACTTGGATAATAAAAATCAGATCTATCCAATTAGCTGTATTGGTAATTATCTTTGTAGCGCTTACAATAGTAGTTGCTTTACATCTGACTTCGAGTATTGACAATTTTGTGTATAGTTACTTTAAATCTGTAAACCGAAGCGCGAACGTAGACGCTGCCATGATAACAGCTACGACTTTTGGCGATGTGTCCACTTTGCTTATTATCGCTGTTGTACTTACGATCATTCGTCGTACTAGAAAAATGGGAATGATTTTTCTAACAACTATTGTTGTTACTGCGATTTTGGTCATGTATATCAAACCTATGATTGGAAGATCTGGACCATCTTACAAGTTTGAGCCGGCTTTGCGGCTACCACAACATTTCATAATAGAGGATGATAGTATCATGCCTTCTGTACGTAACTTTTCCTATCCTTCTAATCATGTTGCGATTGCAACATCTTTTGCGTTCATTATTGGTTTCAGATTAAACCTGATGTCCAGAATTGCTGGGTCAATAATATGGTCATTCCCAATACTTATTGCCATAACGAAATTGTATATAATGCAACATTATCTAACAGACGTTATATCCGGATCTATATTAGGGTTAGTTGTTTCAATAATACTGAGCAATATGATGGGACTAGATAGGCCATTTTCGATGTCTAGATTTAAAGGAAAAGAAGATAGGGTATGAAAACTTAATACACACATAGAAGTCTTATCTATTAATCTCTTTAGTATATGCAGTAAAATTAGGATCGAGCAACAATACCCAAAATATGATCATTATACTATATGTACTGATTATATACATAAGAAAGCAAATCACGGATAAGTATGACAAGGATAATGTGACTCGAATTAAAATTGATAGCAAATCTTAATTATTTGATGCAATAATGATGGTTAAAGTTTAGATGTAGTAATTTAGATGGACCTCATGCACAGAATTAGGATGCACCAAAGAATCTGATCATTCGCCATGTTCAAATGATTGTTTGTTAACTTTTTATGAATATCTCATCTCTAATACGTATGTCATGGATTTACTTACTGTTTGTACTAAATCTCTCTGGATTAGCAAGAATCCACCCATAGTGATCTCTATCATGGATATACCTTATTTCTCGAAGATTTGGCTTTAACTTCTTCTTTCTTAACGCAAGCAGAAATTCTGCTTGAACTGTCAACCCAAGTTTTTTAGCCTTTGATGTTAATTTTTCCCCTTTTGGAAGTAAAATGCGATAACTAAAATATCCATCTTGACCAAGAAGTACATAAGCCTCCACTATTTTGTCTACCGTGATTCTAATATCTGAGATATCTTTAACATGCATTGTCTCGTGCACAGGAAAATCAACATACGACGTTGGAGCTGGTACCATACAATAAAACAGAGTTTATCTCAGATAAAATTTTTGTCAATATTAAGTTCTACGCAACTCTTTTCTCAGTTTGACAATATAAGGTCAATTCCTAATATCTAAAAAATAGTTCCGTGTATTGGCAGTACAACAAGAGTAACTTGAGAAATAGTAAGTTATACTTAGGTTCTATATTTAGATGACCAAAAGGTTCCTCCAGTCTTTCTCCATTGAATGTAGTCAGAAAGTATCTGTTTATGATCAAAGGCAAGATCTTTCTTTTGAATATCGTCTAATTGTATCCATTGAATCTCTGAAGAATCATCTTTGGGATTTGGTACGCCTTTGAGAATTATTCCTATAAATACAACTGTTAGTATGTGCCGTCTTGGATCTCTCTTAGGATCAGAGTATACGCCAAGGATATCAATAGGCTCTATTTCTAATGAAGTTTCCTCGCCGACTTCACGTAGGGCTGCAGTTTCAACTTTCTCTCCGTGGTTTACAAAGCCGCCCGGTAGTGCTAGATGATCCTTGAATGGTTCATTCTTTCTTTTGATCAGCAATATTTCGGAACCCTTCTGAAGAATAACATCTACAGTAGGAATAGGATTTCTATAGTCGCTCATATATCAGAAAATTATTACATATTACATGCTAATTAATGATGTTGCTTAAGGTTAATTTATGATATGACCATAGTGTTAGTGTTTATAGAAAATCTCAATTGGAAATGAGGTTGAAATGCTGCGAGTGTATTATAGCTCCTTTTAGTATATTGTTTTTATTCACGTGTAGAATATGGTGGTATGCTACATTAATATAATAAAATGAATTTAGATCGACGATATAGACTAGCTGCTCTGCCATTGTGCTTTCCTGTTATAAGTAATCAAAACTATGTTACGACTAATTTATCTAGATGAAATTATTAAGCTCAGTTAATTAGTTGATAATCCGCATACATATTCAAGGATCATGAAAGACTCTACTCTATTCCTATGTATTTCACTAGACAAAAAGCGTTGGCAGATCTAGTAGATTGAGATAATACATAGTGTTAAGAGTGACAGGAATTTTTATATTGCAATTATCTCTCCCTAAGATCTGAAAATGCAATATTCCGATCAGGATATCGATGAATTAAGGACAAGAAATCTATTGTTTATGGCGTTTTACTTTTCTGCAATTGTTATGCTATCGATTTGTTTCTATGCGCTTTATATTAGTGCTGAAGAATATCTGAATACGCATAGAATAATTATTGGTGAGGTATTATCTAGTACTGAATTTCCATTTCAAGGGTCTCCAAAACTTGTTACATATCTGATGATTGCATCTGTATTGTCATGGTTCTGTATTACTAGACTTGGTAGTGATAAGATAAGAACTATCACAACACCGATCAAATCAATATTGCAATTGGTTATACTTGCTATAATGGTAATCGCTTTATACGAATTCATATATAACTTTAATATCTGGAATTCCTTTATAACTCAGAATATTATAAAGGGCAAGTATAATTTGGATAGTTTAAGTGTCCCATATCCACATCCCAAGACACCGTGGAATATTATATTTGCAGCAAAGATGACCTTTGCGGCATTTCTGATTTCTTCCCATGGGTTATATATCATTTCAAAAACCAACAAAGGATAGAACTAACGTGCTAAATGTGAAGAATATACTCTGAAATGTAAAGAAAGAGATATGTAATTGTCTATGTATGTCCAAGGAAATACAGACTTACATCAATTAGCCTGCACTCAGAGAACTATAATTGATGCATTTGACGCGCATAATTTATTGAAAATAGCATATTAAGAAACACTAAAGCTTTATTTGCTACAAGAGACATCTGCAGATATCTGTTCTATTTTGTAATGTAATGCTTCCTTTATCTTGCTGTTGTCAACCATGTTAAGTGATCCTCTGCACAGAGGACATCTGAAGAACACTTCTACTGCATAGTCGAATTTGACACGAGGA
>JBKOWU010000045.1:0-4723 GCA_046724555.1 Thermoproteota archaeon
GCGGCAACTTGACAATGATCCTCAGCTCCTTCTTGTGCAGTAAATAGCACATACTTCTTTGGACATTTAAGTGCATCATACACCTTCTTTGGTCCTCCAGGAAAGTCATTGTCCATTTGAGCTTCAAGCACAAGTGTAGGACACTCTATGTTACCTGCTACATCTTTTAGAGTATAGTCTTTGTTCTTTTGTATAAAATCTAGAGGATCTTTTGCATCAAATGCCCACATACCATGAGACATTATCCATCTTATACCTGTATCAAAGTACATGGATGTTTCAATTGCAGTATTAACAACTGTAGCATTTCCCTGTGCAACAGCATTGCTGAGTGTTCCAAGTTTTTCCATAAAATTCTCGTATATATCATATACCCCATCATCTAGTATACATGCAGCAATACGATGCTCAAAGGCTGCAGCTCTAGCTGCCAAGTAACCTCCCATGCTTATTCCCATCAATGCAAGACGTTCCATATCACATTTCCCTTCATAGTTTGAAGCAACAAAATCTATTACAGGTGTTATTACCTTTTCCCAGTCATATCTAAATGGGATCTTTTGTTTGCGTATTACTCTTCCTTGTCCAGGACCTTCAAAAGTCAAGCAGTTATATCCTCTGTTTAAAGCCGCAATAACACTAGTTACATAGAGCTCTTCTTGAGTTCCATCAAATCCTGTATGGAGGATAAGGGTTGGCTTAGGTTTAGAAGAAGGAGAACTTGTATCATTATCATCTATTTTATAGAAATATCCAGGTAATGATGTCCCTTCATATGGTATTTCAACAAATTCGACCTTGTATGGAAGCAATACTTGTGCTGCCTTATTAAAGGAGTCGACACTCTTTTGCCATGTATCTATTATTCTAGAATCTTGTGGATTTGTGTGTAAAAAGAACTCTGCATTTCTATAATAATTAAAAGCTCTAAGGATGCTTCTCGAGCGCTAACCTTGTGACCTGCTGACAGGCTATTATCACCATATTTGTTAACCCGTTCAGCAGTTGCTAGCCATTCGCTATACCAGCTCTCAAAATCACCTTCCTTAATCCTATACGCTGTGGATAAACATTCTCCAATATCCGCACCACCATAATATGTGGAGCCTATTGTTCTTACAAGCTGGAATGAAAAAGCAGGATCTTGAAAAATAACCTTCATATTTGCTATCGCTAGCAGGAATAAAAATGTGCTTTTATTTATATCGTATGGATAATATTAATCACTTGGATATTCTTCTAGCTAATCTTAGTCTATATTATAATCACGTTGTCTAGATCTTCTCTCTTGTCTTCATTGCTAACATCTGTTGGGTCCATGTTCCCTTTAGGCTTCTGAGATACAAACCTGACAGCATTATCAACCAGAGTAGCGTTAGTAAGTAAATCCATCTTCATAGAATAACATTCTTTAGCTAATGACAATGCATGTATCTTTTCTCGCTTGTCCTGGGCCTGCTGTGATGTAGTCCATGCTTCTCTTGTAATTGCAGTGAAGCCAATAAGACATTTCTCATATTCTTCTGGCAGGCGCTCGTCAATGTATCTTTTTATGTTCTCTTTTGCTTGCTGCCTTAGAATAGATAGATCTCTGTTTACAGTTCCAATACTTACCTGCAATATTCTAGAAATCTCTGGCTGACTATGGCCTTGGCTGTCAAGTTCTGCTACTTTGCTTCTTCTCCACTCTATTTGTGACCTTTCAACCTTTGTGCTCAAACTTTCAATATGCTCCTTCGTAAAACGGCGAAGCTTTCAATTTTCACGCTCATGCCATACAGCAAGTCTATAGTTATGTGTGTAGAAGTTAGCTTTATGCGTTTGTGAGTCTGCTGCAATTACATTTCTATGCATGCTTTTGAGAGTGTGCCATATTTACGCTCAGTACTATGGAAAACGCCTAGCTTTATTATTTTACTTGGCTAATCTACACGGATAGTCAATATCAAAACCAGCACAAGTCGATAGCAAAAGAACCTTGTTTCTCATATTACGATTTCACTAACGGACTAACTCCTTTTCAATAATTAGAGGAATGCACTTCAAGTATGCGATTAAGATAGTAAGACTGGAGCTGCTGCAGAACTAGATTTTGATTTTGACTTTTTAGACATATATTGTCTTAAGAAAAAACTTCGCTAGTGGTATATTATTATATGCTTGTTTAACCTGCCTTCAGTTAGAAGGATAAAGAAGATATGATACTGTTAACATGACTTACTAATCTTTATCAAATGTATATTGAACTCATGATTTTTATCGGGTAGTTTCATTTTCACGCTTAACACTATTAATGGAAGCGCATGGTTTATGAATTAGCTCACTAAGCCTAGGTAAAGGGTTAGTAAACTTCATTTCACAAATATACCTTCCTGACTACTATTGTTTTTCTATTCTTTTTCTTTTACCATTAAACATTGTAAATTCAAAAAAGTAGTCCTCATTGTACGTATTACGTTGGTCTTCGAGCATGCTAATTGCTACTGCTTCTCCTAACAACACTCCTTGTAAATAGTCACTTCTATAGTGAACCCCTGCCATATCTCGACCTAAACTAATATTGCTTGCTAGTTTATTTAATTCATCACCAAGCGTAAGAGTATCACTTATAGGAACTAGTCTTGTTCCTTCATCTGGAGTACCATCCAAGCTAGGATCAACCTTGACAGGATTTGGAATGACAAAAGATTCATCAAAATATGCCTTCAATACAGTTACACAAGCACCTGAAATTGTGGCATGGCCTTGAGGATACGATGGATGAGTAGGTGATCCTTCTGGAAAGACTTGTGGTAATAGATATGAACCTATATTAAAGGGGGCAGGAAGACTCGAGTTAAGAGCAGCATTATAATTGAATATTTGTAGTAGAACGCCAGAACTAAGTATATCACTGTGAATTGGATATGGGGGAGTAGGAGGAATCAAACCAGGAGTTGGATTTGGCGCAGTAGCATTTAACTGTCTATGTATGAGTGCTCCAAATTCTTCTGGACGTAATCGTCTATGTACGAACCATTTTTGAAACCATGCAGCATAAATCGCTCTGCGAGTAACTTCGCCTATTAATGAAATGATATGCTGATCTCCAAATGTTCCAAATCCTTCCTGATTAGAATAATTCATATTTTTATAAGGATTGCCAGGAGATGCTGGTCCATGGGGTTGAGACACACAAGGAGCATCCATATGTATTAGAAGCAAACATGCATTCAAAAATTCTTGAGGAAGATCATCAAAATGCACGTAATTAGCCAGATCGCGCATATTTCTAATGAAACGTCCTCTGCGCTCCGAAGGTGGTCTAGTATCAGGTGGATTTGGAGTTGGAGAAGGATCAAATGCATTCCCACACGTTGGAGGAGCACTGGCTACTGCTCCATTTTCAATATCAAGCCAAGAATTTGGCGTATTGTGATAACCCGTTAGATAGTCTATTCCAGATTGAACTGTTTTTTGCCTCTGGTCTATGCTAAGCGAACCATATGTTATATATCCGTCAATAAATGTTCTATTGAGGGATGGATCATCATTGCCAAGTAATAAAAACTGTGAAATGTACGGACCAACTAAGTCTCCCACTAACGTTCCTCTAAATATAGTACTTGTATTAACCGGCTTGGGTCCGGTATAATTTTTATAGTTAGCTGGGTTTGAAAGATCTGCTACTGCATTATTTATAACTGATGTACCAGTAACAAAATCATTGAAGCTGATATCTCTGCTCAAAGACATCCAGTAAAGTTCAGCCATTTCACTTGCAGCTTCAGGGCCATCTATTCTAGGAGCTGGAGGAATTACAAATGCATGACTATCTCTACTTTCTAAATCAAAAGCTAGGCCTGATTGAGGATTTACTAACTTTCGAGTAACACCTAACGGGATAGCATTAAAATCAGCCGGATTGCCAGTATCTACTGCTACGAGTAGTCTTCTATAAGAAGTAGGAATGACTTCGCCTATTTCGGGACCTGTTAAGTGATGTGGCAATGCTTTGGTGTAATTAGCAATATAGTTGTGATGTCCTTGAGAATCACGATAATCATCTTCTTCATGATTATCAGGATGATCATAGAGATCATCATTTGGATAAGATGGATAGTCTCTATTAGCAGCAATATGACGTATGTTCTTACCTTTGGATATTCTAAACATGATGTGACTCCGCAAGTACTTTGGAAGACATGATAGTCATTTGT
The DNA here is from genome assembly GCA_046724555.1 of Thermoproteota archaeon. Lineage (GTDB taxonomy): Archaea > Thermoproteota > Nitrososphaeria > Nitrososphaerales > Nitrososphaeraceae > JAFAQB01. The sequence continues at coordinate 4,200 of JBKOWU010000045.1, forward strand.
ACAAGATATAAGAATACATTATCATGATCATTCAGACATCTTGTGCGTTTTTGATAGTCAGAAAAGACATACTTTTGTTTTATTTATAAATGCCCTAGCTATTAAGTATACTAAAAGGTATAGATAATAGCACATATATGTAGATCTTCTCTTAAGATGATAGAAAACGAAAAATGATCCTCTAGTATCTGCTGTTGTATAATATATTTAAAATATATGATCAAGCATCCATTAATAATAATCTGGCCATAGAACAGAGTAAATAGTTAAATTGTAAATATATACAAATTTCTGAAAGAAGCTTCTTATGAATGTGAATACATGTTTTTTGAAGACGACACAAATTAATTATTATTATTTTTATCACGATATATCATTCATACCCCTAGTCTACCAATACATGTGGTCAGTGTTTTGTAAATAGATTGTCGTCATACTTTATCTAGTAAGCTTTTATCAAGAAAAACATAGGTATCAAACAGGAAAGCAAACAAAATACAAGTGATTACGATGATGGTGGTATG
>JBKOWU010000255.1:0-7147 GCA_046724555.1 Thermoproteota archaeon
TGCATTTCTGCTAGAGCTAGAACAAAAATATGGTGAAGATGCACTAATAGAATATTGGTATGCTAAAATACTGACTTATTCGCCATCAGAAAGAAAAGAAATAGAATTAGACTGCTTTATAGACCACCTGATTGAGTTTTACCAACAAAATTTAATCAAATTTCCATCAAAGGAGAAATATATTAGGAAAATGCTATACATGTTACATTCACTTCGAAAACCATTTGATATAGAAACATTAAGATGAAGAAAACACTAAACGCACATATAGTTGATTCGATTGCTGTTATCATCTGAGGTTTTCCAAGATATCAAATGCACGCTTAATTATTTCGTCTAACGCTGCAATACATACTTGATATTGTTCTGACAAGTGTTCTGTGACATATTCCTTAATGGATTCTTTAGCCTGGCTGCGCAAGTACTGTATATCAGAAGTGATTGAAGTTCTTGATACTTGTAACTTGCTTGCTATTTCTCCGTGGCTTAAACCTCTAGCCCTTAACTCTACTACCTTAGACCTTCTCCATTCCAACTGGTCAGATTTTGTGCTCAAAGTTTAATTTTTTGCCTCGTAAATATTGCACAGTTTAAATTTTTAGCTTTATCTCTAAAGTTCCTTTACACTTAATATAAGATAGAAGGCATATAGGAGCCAGCAGGTTCGTTATACATTCCAATTGTCATCAGGATAAGTTGCTGAACTAAGCGAAGTCCGTTGTCAAGACACCAACGAAACAATGCAGTATTTCGTGTAGGAATCAGAATACCAGGCCCTCCATAACTATCATCCTCATCAGTTGCTGAGGAGATTAGACCATGCTCAGTAATCAGTGAAAAAATGATTGTTGATATATTTTATTCCAATTATCCGTCAACGTGGCAGTAGCCACAATTGCACATTTGATGCCCAAAATTCTCACACTTACTGATCTGCGGATTCATTTGAATTGGTGATTCTGTGATTAACTCTTGATTTTGTTTCATTTCAATCAAATATTTGCAATATATTGATTTAATACTTGGGTCCACATTGTATTGCAAAGTAATATGTATTGATGCACTAAACTTGAATTGGTAATACTGGGGTCCTATGTATCTTCTACAAAACCTTGCTGCTACTAATAAACACGCGCAGCACAAATTATACTATTATGTTCAATTAGAGTAATAGTCATTTATCATGTATTTGTGATAGAACAGAAAGATACAGCATGAGGACGTACTGTTATATTATTACATCCAATTATTCAGGGCTTTTCTCGATTGAAGATGTTTGAAAGAATATCAAAGCTCTCAGAAGAAAAGTTAAGAGAAATACTTGAGGAAGTAAGGAAATTACGTAATAGAAGAAGAAAAAGAATAGATGACAAAGCAGAAGAAGATGATGAAGATAATACTAAGAAAGAAGTGCTATATGTTAGCTAATCCGTTTGTTTAAAATACTGTAAAAAAACACAGGATATCACTCTAGACCCTAAAGCATAGAGGGCCAAATGCTTTTTTACAGTATTGCGTTCTTCATTAGTCGAAGATCGCTGTACAATGATAGGGTAACCTTCCTAATACAGTTTTTTGTGGTTAATGACTCCTAAGCTAAAGGAAATAGCATCTATAAGTGAGCCAAGGGTTTATCCCACGCTTAAACGAGCATCGAGAAACTCGGGGGAGCATCCAAAGTTATCAATTATATTCTTTACCTTTACCTTTCGATTCACGAAGCTTTGTTTCTAATCCAAGTATATTCTCGTTTTAATGGCTGTGAGAGACCTATGAAATAAACCAATTTGTAATTAATGTACATATTCAATATCCATAAAACAATAATACAAAAGGTGCTAACTCTAACCATAACCTGAGAAATCTATCCTTTCTTTGCACAAACTTTACGGCCCATGAGTGGTCACACGTATCATATCTTTAAATTCTTCAACTTATTGGGTGCTAGGATTATTATAACCTTGAAATTCTATGTCTTATTGCAAGAGTAATTACTCTGACCGCATTACTTCCTTTCTTTGCCTTTATATACAATGAGTTTGCCGGTAATTTTCCATGTAGACCCTTGTCTGTGGTGATGACAAGAGCAGGAATATTTACATAGGAATTAAATACTTTGATTACTTCGTTATCAGAAGTCCCTGTCGGAATTATATCAACATAACAATTCATTTCTGGACTTGTCAGGTTTTGGATTAGCTCTAACATAGGCAATTTTCCTAATTTGCGTCTTAGTGATTCGTCTATTACGATTACTGCAGTACTATTCTCAGGATCAGGAGCTGTTGTTAGCATGGTGGAAGAAACAAGATCAGCATATGAATCCCAATTCTGAATATCATTCCTCTTTTTATTCTTCCATGGGGATTCTGGGAGCTGTGGCTGTTGTTCTTGATACTTCTGTTTTTTGTTTTGGTCTTTATTATCTTGATCATAGTGAACACAAGAAAGGAAATTTCTGCAATAGTAGCAAAAGCCGCACTGTTGGCATAAGGGGTTTGATAGTGTAGGTACAAATTCAGAATAGCAGTTAAGACACTTCAATGCTCTACGTCTATCTGAAATATTATAGCAGCAATTTATTGTTAGTCTGGCACAAGCATTAGAATGGGTTCAAAGCCAAATACAGGATTTAATTCTTGATAATGGACAACAGATTGGCTATTCTATGATAATGACAAATGACTAACTAAATGGAATAAAAATAGAGTTACATCATAAGCATAATGATAATTGTATTTCATCCTTTAATTCGTTGTATAGAATCGTGTCCGGCTTTAACTACCTCGGTTCTGGGTGAAGAGTCTATAATTCTCGTTATTGCATCTATTACTTCACTCTTTGATTCCTTTCCGCAGGCCTCTAGCATCTTGATAGTGCTTATCTTCTTCTCTGTTTCGATAGTAGAAATTCCATCCATCTTTAACTTTGAGAGTATGGTCAGCATTTGTTTGTTTACCAATTTTAAGACATCAGCGATTTTTTGTTTCTTTTTATGTCGATTTGTTTTGTATTACCAAGACAATTTTCCCTCTGGGGTGCACATCCTTCTGGTAATCGAGCGCCTTTCTGGCTTCATCTAGTGGGAATGTTCTATCGATATGTATTTCTATATTATTATCTTGTTGGTCCACAAATTCTGCTAATTTCCTAAGTCGTTCCTTATTGACTTGTGTAAATTGAAAAATTGCTTTTACACCAAACTGTTGCATGAGTTCTGTATTTGGCTGTTCTAGCATCGAGACAATTATGCCGCCTTTCTTTAACAGTCTAAATGATTTCGTGTATGTTTCGCCACCCACGGCATCATATACTGCGTCATAGTTATGTATCAAATCTTCAAAAGCCTGGGTCTTGTAGTCTATTACTTCATCTGCTCCCAGCTTTTCTACAAACTGTTTATCGTTTACATTGACCGTAGTTGCTACGTATGCACCTAGTTTCTTAGCAAGCTGAATAGAGATAGATCCAATTCCTCCTGCACCACCATGAATTAGAATCTTTTGATCCTTTGATAAACCTATATTTTCAACAAGTGCTTGCCAGGCGCTAACACCAACAAGTGGTAAAGCCGCCGCTTCTAGATAATTTAGACGCTTGGGCTTGTATGCAATATGCTCCACATTCGCTAAAGCTAACTCTGCAAATGCTCCTGAACCGCCATTTGTTACTCCGGCCTGTCCATATACTTCATCACCTTGCTTGAAATCTGAAGATGTTACTCCTTCACCTACTTGTTTGATGACACCAGAAAAATCCATTCCCAGGGTTGATGGAAATTGAATTGGCATCATTTGTTGCATGTATCCTTCGCGTATTTTCCAATCAACCGGGTTTATGCCAGCTGCTTTTATTTCGACGAGAACGTTTCCCGCCGCTAAATTTGGTGTAGATGTCGGTTGACTGATCTCTATTACGTCGCTGCCTCCATAACTTTTGATTTGAGCAGACTTCATCATTAATATAATGAAAATAAGATATTAAAGAATAACACCAATAGGAAATTGTTGTCTTAGGAGGAAATCTCCTCCATTGTTAACTCATGGTCACTCTCTTGCCAACAGTAAAACTTCATCATACTATTGTTTTTCATGGCCAGTATGGCCAATATATGATCCCATAGACGTCCAAAAAGGGTCATTTCTTCTGCTTGCAAGGATTTCATTTTCTGTCAATGTTGTATACACGTTTTCATTATCGATTTTGTATATAGTTTGTTTTGGAATTTTAAACCTCTGGTGGTCTCCATATTCAATATCAATTAAGTATGAAGTATTGTAGTCTTTATCATGATCTGCGATAAGTTTACCCATATCCAAGTTATCTTTACTTATTATTCTCATTCCTATCACCTTTTCCCAGTCCATCTTGTTGAATTGCTTTAGATGTCTTTCTTGGTTCTCTTTGTCATAAGCGGAATCAGTATCTTTGTAGACCATACGTATTTGTGGCTTGATGACTATATCTTTTTTCCTATTACAGTGGGCAATCTTTTTCATAAATGATGATAACGATTCTCATTGAGCTCTTCTTGCTCTTTTGCCATCTTCATCTCATTTTGAGTTGTACCTTCATGAAGCTCGCCATGAGATTCCTTTTCCAAGTGCTGTTTTCTATCTTCATCGGTAGTAAATATTGCGCCACACACAGAGCATTGAAAATCAGAATCTAAGTTTTCCAAGTCCTTTTTTACAGAGGTATGCGCGTTATCTATTTTCTTTTCTTCAGCGGACATACTAGGTCCTACTGTCTATACCGCGGCATTATTTTTATATGTTGTATGTACAATGGCCAACTGGAATTATCGGCCTAGGTCTTGCAACAGATTCTTTTGCTATTGTTCCTATGGGGATCTACCACAGTAGCATTAGTTAATAGATCAAGTTTCATAGAATAACATTCTTTTGCCAATGATAATGCTTGTATCTTTTCTCTTTTATCTTCAGTATCTTGAGATGTGGTCCATGCTTTTTTTGTAATTGCATTTAACCCTACAAGACATTTCTTGTATTTCTTCTTCTGGCAGCTTTTCATCGCTAGCTAGTTTTATAGCAGATGTAGCTGGAGTTTATTGATATATTATGTACGTACTTTGCAATTCATGTAATAAAGAGTTCAACAATCTAGTTGAGGGAGTGCGATATTCAAGCTCCATTAAGGGAGTTCTATGGTTTTGTTCAGATAATTGTTGTAAAAACTATCTTAATAGACCGGGTAATGCGGCCAGAGTGCATAACGCATTGATATACTTTGGATTTAGATGGTAGTAGGAATAGTACTTCAAATTATCACTGACTGGCTACAGCCATTGTAAGTTCTTGATGCATAATGTACAGATCTATGGAATTGATTCTACTCCTTAAATAACCTGGAAAACTCATTTGCCTTTTCTGCGGGCACAAAAAACTGTAAATTATTACATACATTGCAGAACATAAACGAAGTATTAATTGTTCCTGCTGTTCCATTACCCAGATCAAATTCTATTTTGATGTTTGGCCTACCCTTTCCAAAATGAATCTGCTTCATCTGGTTTTTACATATAGGACAGTTAAACGTTAGCGATGTCATTGATATTATTATCATAATCATACAAACGTCTTAAAATATTTTTAGTTAAGTCTGTGGTAGACCATTTAAAATGTGCTTTATACGCTACAGTGAATGATTCTAAAGCTTATATTATCTTATACAGAGGTTGAATTTTTTACAATGGTACAGGAGCTAGCGGCTTTGGTCCAAATATACTCTTGCATCTAATCCACCTTTACTATGGCCAACTATATTTACTTGATTTTGTCCTGTCAAGCTTCTGACCTGTTGCACTATTTGGCCCAATTCTATGCCATGATCTATTGCAAGTCCACATTCATCATCGGATTGGTGAAAAGATACTGTACAAAACGGAATATGATCACGTTGTAGCATGCGTTCCCATGCAGACCATACCCACGAACCTTCGTTGTATCCATGTACAAGAATTACTGGAATTGCTTCGTTGGATCGTACTACTGTTCCATTATCACATGATGTTTGGCCGTTAGCAGGATCAATTAAAAATGACGCTCCAATACTTATTGTTAACAATAAGTATACACAGTTGACCTTAATTATTCTGCAGCTTTATAATTAATAAAAAATTAGTTTTTGTTGAATCTGCTCATTGTTGAATATACATCCATCCTACCAGATTAGGTAATTCTAAATCGATATCAATTCATCTGATGTAGTCTACTCTGTTGAACGTATTGTGTCTGTAACATATGTCCAAACTTTCGCATAGATTTGACTAGGATGTATTCATTAGAATTTTTGTTGGTTTTTGCTTGTTCGCTTTCTGGCTTTACACTTTTCTTTTTATTTAATTCCTGCCGCAGTAGAATGTTATACAAGTTTCCTCCACACATACAACGTGTATACTACTTGGCTGTTTATATAAATATTGATTCGTGGTTAGTTGGCAACAACAGTCGAAAAGGAATAGAACCCCGAGGTAATGCCAAGGTTATTCACTAGATTTGCAACAAAATCTTTTGATGGCACAGGATTGGGTTTGTATATCTCCAAAAATATTGTAGAAGCCCATGGCGGCAAGATATGGGCTGAGAATAATAGTGATGGCAAAGGTGCAACATTTGCATTCAGCTTGCCACTATTAATGTCTTCATAGTAATTTGTTAGTTTCATGATGTTATTCCATGACATGAAACTCAAGACATACTGGATGTTACAAGAATAGAAAGTGGTTTACTAAAGCTCAATAAAGAGCGTTTTGATCTGAAACAAGTAATCTACAATACTGATGACTATAAAAATCAGATTAGAAACTCAAAGAACAATATAAGACTAGGTATATGGATTTGATAAAGGAAATGGAAAGCAAAAAGGACAAGCAGAAAAAGAAGATCAAGAACATATTCATAGGCACCTGCTAATTCAAGACAATGATGCAATCATTGTAGAAGCAGATAAAGGAAGAATAACCTAATATGTTGTGTGTAAAAGACCTTGATGGAGTGTATGTCCATTCTGTGACTGTGCTCTCGCTTTTCTATTATACTACAATTGCTTTTGACGAGCACACTCATGCATCTAACAGCACCATCACAGTGGGCGTTATAATCATAGAGCAACCATTAACTGCAAT
>JBKOWU010000086.1:0-7917 GCA_046724555.1 Thermoproteota archaeon
GGAGTAATAATCAACCAAGACGTTACAGTGGGAAGTGGTTCAGTTATTACTAAAAGCCTACCAATCTCTGTATTTGCTGCTAGTGTCCCAGCGAAGGTGATACAAAAGAAAGATGTTAAAAGGCTCTCTACAGAACGTAAACATATAATCGCATTAGAAATACTGTCTGATTTTCGTGAATATGCATTACATTACCTTAAACTGAAAAACGTTGTCATCAAAAACTCACATAGCTTTGCCATATCTTTTCGAAGCAAGAGATTGATATACACTTTGGATTTCCAAAGTGTTAACAGAGGTGATGTGATCATATCATTTCGGATTCCCAAAAAAATAAAGTACAGATATGATTGGATTGAGTTAGATACATTAAATGCAAACACCGATGAAAATATCGCAAAACACTTTATAATATTTCTTAGACGTTATGGGATTAAAATAAACTCTTTCAGAACACCTTAAATATTCACTTTGCGTGGATATATATTGTATTGCACTCATTTGTTCAGTTACTAGTACTCTTCATTCGAAGATGAACAATTTTTGTACTAATATATTATGTAGCCGAATCTAAATAGACACATTATTATTGGAAATGTTATAGATAACATTTCCACCTTCTATCTATTATTTTTTGATTAGATAATGCTTTTAAACTGATAATTTTTCTCTATATATTGGATGGCTGGAGTCACAGAGTTTAATAATTCTAAGGATAATTTAATAATGCAGATCAGAAAACGGGATGGTAGAACAGTCAATTTTGCGAAATCTAAGATATCTGATGCCATATATAAGGCGCTTGTAGCCACAGGCAAGCCGAACTATCCATTGGCAGAAAAACTGGCAAACAGGGTTGTGCAGAAAATGATTCAACAGGGTTACGGATCAGTTGAGAAGGATGCAGTGCCAAGCGTTGAAGACGTTCAGGATATCGTGGAATCCATACTCATTGAGGAGGGCCTATCTGAAACAGCTAAGTCTTATATTCTGTATAGACATGAGAGACGGAAAGTTCGCGACGATAAGATGAAAATTTTAAACAAGAAAGACCTCGATGAAGTAGACAAAACATTTGATGTTAATTCACTAAGGGTATTAGCAGCGCGCTATCTCTTGAGAGATGACAATAATGAAATTGTCGAAGGTCCAAAAATGATGCTTGAAAGAGTATCAATTCTTGTAGCACTTGCTGATGTGATACATGATTCACAAGTATTCAGCTTGGATGGGGGACATGTTCAAAATATTGAAGAAGCAGAAAAATATTATTCCAAAATTGATGACTTTCACTTAAAGTTAAAAATTGGCGATTATTATATCAACAAATATCACTTCGAATCTTTAGTTCGTCATTATATTTACCTTGCAAAGTCCGGTCATATGAAAATCAGCTTTAAGGAGCTACTTAGGCGTATTGCGAAGGGAGAATTGGATGTGTACGAAGAAAGGATCAAAGAGTATTATGACTTGATGAAGTCCAGGGACTTCCTACCAAATACCCCTACATTGATGAATGCAGGTGCAAGACTTGGTCAATTGTCAGCATGTTTTGTTCTTGATATGCAAGATGACATGTACAAAATCATGAAATCGTCCACTGACGCAGCCATGATTTTTAAATCAGGCGGGGGAGTAGGAATAAATTATTCTGACTTAAGACCTGAGGGTGATATTGTTGCTTCGACATCTGGAGTGGCATCTGGTCCAACATCCTTTATGAGGATCATTGATACTATCACTGATGTAGTAAAACAGGGTGGAAAAAGACGTGGAGCCAATATGGGAATTCTTGAGGCTTGGCACCCTGATATTGAAAAATTCATAACTGCTAAAACAAAGCCTGGTGTATTTGAGAATTTTAACGTCAGTGTAGGTGTGTGGGAAGACTTTTGGAGATCACTTACAAACAAAGACAATAATCACAAGTATACCCTACGCAATCCAAGAACTAGCGAGCCTATAAAACAAATAGATTCGCATCAGTTAATGGATTTGATTGCCCTAAGTGCATGGAAGAGTGCTGAACCAGGACTTATTTTCTTTGATAACATAAACAAATATAATCCATGTGCTAATTCAAAAGGAGGGCCACTGCGTGCAACTAATCCGTGCGGTGAACAATCTCTGTACCCATATGAATCGTGTAATTTGGGTTCAATCAATCTTGCAAACTTTGTAAAGCGAAAGGCAGATGGAATGTATGAATTCGATTGGCAGAGATATGAACAGACGATCAGGCTTTCTTCACGATTTCTAGACAATGTAATAGATATGAACAAGTATCCTGTAGAAGAGATCGACACCAACACAAAGCTCACAAGACGAATTGGGCTTGGTATAATGGGCATTGCGGATCTATTGTTCCTACTTAGGACTCCATATAACTCAGCAGAGGGCTATGAATTCATGAACAAGCTTGCAGAAGCACTATCATATTACAGCATGGAAGAAAGTGTAGCAATTGCAAAGTCAAGAGGTCCATTTTCTCTCTTCAAAGATACCGATTATGTGAAAGGCAAAATTCCGGTAGCAGGATACTATGAGTTACCACGAGAAATGCATTCATATGATTGGGATTCACTGATTGGAAAGATCCAAAGGTATGGAATCAGAAATTCTTGGACAACAACAATTGCTCCTACTGGTACATTATCTATGATCGCAGATACCTCAAATGGTGTTGAACCAATATTTGCGCTGGTTTTTGAAAAACGTGTAACAGTTGGAAGATTCTTTTATACCGATAAGATATTCGAAAACACATTAAAGGAAAATGGTCTATACAATGATGAAATACTAACCAAGATTGCAAACAACTATGGGTCAGTACGTGGGCTCTCAGAAATACCTGAATGGATTCAGACGATTTTTGTTACTTCAATAGATATACATTGGACTGACCATTTGATGGCTCAAGCAGTATGGCAGAAGTGGATTAGCAATGCAATTGCGAAAACAATCAATATGCCAGGAGATATCACTGCAGAAGATGTGAGATATGCATATTTGTTATCACACGAACTAGGACTAAAGGGAATCACGGTATATAGAGATGGATCAAGACATGAGCAAGTATTGCACATTAGCGGGAATGACATAAAGGAAAAGACATTCGCTGTAAGACCAAGTAAATATGTCATTGACTATGTAAATGCAAATATTACTGAACCGTATGTTATACAACAGATAGAAAGGATATTCAAGGAAACAGAAATACTGGAAGACGAAGTATCCATAAAAGACATTCCACAGACAACGCAGCAAATCAACCTCCCAAAAAAGATAATACAAATACCACCAGATGAATCAAATGAAGATGAAGCCTGTCCATCGTGCAAGTCAAAGCTAGTAATTACCGAGGGATGCAACCTATGCATTGAATGTGGCTTCAGTAGCTGTGCCTCAGGTTGAAGCATATACTTCCCAACATTCTGACCAATGACAAAAATAAAATTTAAATTAGATTTCAATTTTAGGCTTCTAATCTTGAAATATTATGCTATAAATAATTTTTATTTAGCGTTATTATTGAGTATTGTTTAGCATATACTTCGTTATTTGTTTATATGGGACTTTCGTTTAATATCAAAGCAAGTAATGCAGCTCTTAGTTCTTTGCCGTATGCAGCCTGCCTAAAGTAGATCGCATTCTTTGTACTATCAATAGACTGCGAAATTTCCTCCATTCTTGGCATTGGATGCATAATCGATATATCTGATTTCGCCTTTGCTAGAGTATTCTTGTTTACTGTATAAGTACCCTTCACCTTTTCATATTCTTGTACATCGGGAAAACGTTCCCTTTGTATTCTTGTAACATATAAAACATCGAGTTCAGATAAAACATCTTCTAGCTGATTATGTTCATATAATTTCAACTTTTTCTGTACGTCAAAGATTGATTCCTTCCTGATACGCAATATGGAGGGTGAAATCAAATGAATATTTACGTTATAGTTTGCTAAAGCATACAATAAAGAATAGACTGTTCTGCCGTATTTGAGGTCTCCAACTATGCCTATGGTTAGACCATCTATTTTTTTCTTTTCTTTAAGAATTGTATAAAGATCAAGCATCGCCTGTGTTGGATGTTCTTCACTTCCGCTACCAGCGTTTATTATTGGATTTTTCGATAACTCGCCTGCAAACCTGCTTGAACCGTCAAGTGGATGTCGTAAAATAGTAACGTCTGAGTAAAGATCGATTATTCGAACAGTATCTGCAAGACTCTCACCCTTTTCAACTGAAGATGATCTAGGATCAAATATTCCGATAGAACTTCCACCTAGCGATGCCATAGCTGCTTCAAAACTCATTCTAGTTCTGGTGCTAGGCTCATAAAAGATGTACCCCAGAGTTCTTCCTCTAGCAAGATCGCTTTTTTCATTTGGCCTCAGAGCGCTAATTTTGTCTGTTGAGTTAAATATGAATTCAAGATCTTCTTTAGTAAAGTCCTTAATTGATACTATATCATGATCATAAAGGTGGTTATTTGGCATACATTGTCATCTTTGCAATCATTATAATGTGTAACATAATAAACATTAGTGTTGAGCAGTGAACACAAAAAAAAGACATACATATATAGAAATTATTATTCATCATATTGCCCTACAGTTAGACAAGAAAATTTAAGCTCATATAGCGTGTCGTCCATATTGTCAAAATATGGTGATAATCCATAAGGCACTTAAAAAATTGCACGTGCATTCGTCACATAATCGAGATCTTTTGAACTCAAATTAATGATCTCACCAAGATCATTAATGTGCCACATTCTCATATCTTTACTTTACAAAGTCACGTGGTTAGATGATATTACTCACAATACTTCTATAAAGTTAGACGAAAGTGGCAAATGTTAGATGCTTATCAATACAATAGTTCATATTCGTAATTCCGTAAAATATGAGATGTTTGGGAATTTACAAATACGATGTATACAAAAGCCCTAACATTGGATTATTTATAAAAGCCAATGACAGGACAATGATGATACCCTTCGGTTTTGCAGAAACAAAAATAACTAAATTAACGCACTATTTGCAGACCGATAAAAAAATATTTGTATCTGTAGCAGGTACGCGCCTCATAGGCCCAATGACCGTAATGAACAACAATGGAATTTTGCTTCCTTCTATTGCCTCAGACGAAGAAATAGATGTACTCAGAGAAGCAAGTGGTTTGAATGTTGAACGATTGAAAAGCAAATTTACTGCGATCGGAAATTTAATTTCATCTAATGATAACGGGGCGTTGGTATCTCCACTATTGGATGGTGAAGTAAACCAACAAGTAAGAGATGTATTGGGTGTACCAGTTAATTCAATAACGGTCGGTGGATTTATTCAAACAGGATCAATGATTGTAGCAACCAATACAGGAGCTGCGATACATCCGAAGGCTACAGAAGAAGAAATCAAGGTTATCTCAGAATCGCTGCAAGTACAGGTCGAACCTGCAACTGTAAATGGAGGAATTCCGTTTTTGTCTTCTGGTATAATTGCCAATTCAAAGTCTGTAATAGTTGGAAGTTTGACAAGTGGTCCTGAATTAATCATGCTCAGTAGAGTATTCAAAGCTTAATTAGTCCTATCCATATTTGAAATCTAGTGGATGGAAAACAAATCATTAAATCAATCTCTAATTCAATTATCTATTTCAACTCGAGTTGGATTTTATAGAAAGATTTCAGAAGCTCATGCATCCAAGAAGATGTGCAACAGGCAGTAAGTATTTCATGAAGATGTATATATTATAATTTATATCAACTTATCAAATCAATAGTTGTTGTTTCATGGCTGCTATTGAAATAGGTCAGATAGTACAGGACTTTACTATCATCATGGTTATTCATCTGTCATGGCGTTAATTTCGTACAAGTTAAAACAACCAATGGTTATTGGATATATAATTGCAGGCATGATTATAGGTCCATATACTCCGCCATTTAGTTTACTGATAAATTTAGATATACTAAATCTGTTCGCTGAGATTGGAATTATTCTACTGCTCTTTGTTGTAGGAATGGAATTTCCAATCGAAAAACTTAGAAGCATTGGTAGAAGAGCATTAGTAATTGCTTTGTCTGAAGCAATAGGGACTTTTGTTAGTGGAATTGTAATAGCTCAACAGTTTTTGCACTATTCTCTTTATAATAGCCTCTTTTTAGGCTTAGCAATATCTGTTACAAGCACAGTAATTGTAATGAGGATTTTAGAGGAGCTGGATATGATAAAAGAAGAGGCATCGCAGCTAATTTTGGGTGTTGCGGTGATAGAAGATATAGTTGTGATATCTATGTTAGCGATTTTACAATCTGTGTCATCTACAGGCCATCTATCAATCATAGAATTAGGATTGTCAATCGGAACTGTGTTAGCATTTATTGCAGGGGTAATAATAGCAGAATCAAAAGTTCATTCTGTAACAAGGGTTATAGTAACCCCTATTAGAGATATGTTTGCTGCTATATTCTTTGTATCAGTCGGAGCACTAATGGATATCCGTCTTCTTGTTATTTTCATAGTTCTTGCTTTAGTATTAATAGTGATATCAATAGCAGCAAAATTCTTAACGGTATTTTTATCATCAAGGACTCAAGGTATAAGCCTGCGAACCTCAATCAGAACAGCATTTGGTCTATCATCATCAGGGGGAGAACTTGCCCAGGTAGTTGCTAAAGGTGGAGTTGATGTTGGTGTCTCGAGTTCATTTATACTCCCGATGGTTGGCTCAATGACAATAATTACAACTTTCATAACACCATATATGGTAAAGATTGGATGGAAGATTGCAGATGCTCTTGATATTTCTGATAATAACCGCAGCAATAACAACAAGAAAACCTGACGTTCGTTTGGATTATCTAGTCTTTTCAGAAGAAAGCGGTCATCATAATAATAAATCGTTTCGGCAATATTTACTTTTTATAATTATATGTAGCATCGGCAGATCCTAGCCACATGTCATGATGATCAAATACTCGCTTAGTTCTCTGATACAATATCATCTACTGTCTCTTCTTTTCCTCTCCCACGTCTATGTCCATACAATTCTTCTACACATACAGCAAAACCTACATGTGAGCAATCATCCAATTTGCAATGCCTGCAATATGGAACGCCATCATTTATTTCAACATCCACTTCAGTATGCAAATCTGTATCATATAGTATTGTATGCTTATCGTTAACAAACTTCAACAAAATTATAGGATTATCAGAAGTTATTGATTTCTTGTTATCTGAGTTCATCCAATGCATAAATGCAAATGTTCCCTCGTCTAGACTTTCGCATTTATTATGAATTGCATGTTTACTGTTATTGTTATTGTTGCTGTTATTATTACGATGTTCACTGGTAATGCCAGGAGGAGGTGGTTCATCTGCATTGTTATTGTTGCTATTGTCTATCTCGCCGCTATTACTAGATGTTTCTATGTAACGGCTATTAATTTTTAGAGAAGCCGTAGTGACCTTTGGTATCATATTGGAAAGCATTTAGTCTGGAATGATAGTGTTATATACACACAGGTATTTCAAGTTAGCGAAACCTTTGGGATCATTTGAGCGTAATGTGAACGCGAAATGGATATTTGAACTAGTAAGTCCGCCTGGTGTAGCAGAGCTATCCGGCATTCAGAACAAAGTGACGAAGGTACTTAAAGTAACGAAATTACGTGATGGGCGGAGATGTAAAATAATAAATGTCATTGGCCGAATACACAGCATTTTTCTCACTGTTTCTCCCAATTGCCAGTTCTAAGTACAGTGAGTCTGTCTAGTCCGGATTCAGCTCCCCATATCTCTCCTGGTCGACCAAGAATTTGACGTATATTGGCATTAGGAGTAGATAGGGGAAATACTTCAAATTCTTGTTTGGTAGGATCGAATTTCACCAATGCATTAGCACC
>JBKOWU010000329.1:0-2872 GCA_046724555.1 Thermoproteota archaeon
ATCTTTAATTGGAATTGCGTTTGATCTGCTTTTGAAGGATCGGTTCAAGCTCTTGCAAAGATGCTCCATGTATTCCGATTTCTTTTAATGATCTAATCTCGATCATTTTTCTTAATTGTAAATCATGAAGGCTATCTTCTAGATCTAATTTCTTTAATTTAAATTCTTCACTTAATTCTGACATACGTAGACGAATTTCTTTGAGTTCAACATATTGCTTTTTCTTGATCCGTAACGCTCTAACCAGTGCCATTAGGGTAAATATCTGACTTTTTGATAGCCCTTCAACTTCTTCAGTTGTTATAGACGGATTAATCTGACCATGTACCTTTCGAATTTGGTCTAGATTTATTCTGCCTGTTCCATGCGATTCCGCAAGATTTCCCGCATACAGGAGAAGATCCAGAGCATATCTTACATCACCGTTGACATCTGGAGAAATAGTAATTTTGGATGTTTCATCTATGATGTCTGATCCAATAGCTTTTGGGTTGAATGCTTCTGCACATCTGCTTACTAATACGTCACTGATTTGTTTAATTGAATACATTGGGAACTCGATCGGAACTCTGCCTAAAGTGCTTAGCTCTGCCTGGTCAAGCCTATTGTAAAACTCTGTACTCCTCGCAATAAATATCACTCCTTTTACATTGCATGGTTTATCGGGATCAAATTCGTTAAGCCGTGTAAGATCATATATAATGCTGCTATCCTTCGTAGACTTGATGAGATAATCGATTTCATCAAGAATAATTAGTGCGTGTATCCTATTTTCATGCAAGTAACGTAACAAGTACCTCAACATCTCTTCAGCACTTAGACCCTGTGCGGGTAGCTCAGGAGCGATTCGTTCTAATAATAGCCTATAAATTGCATATTTATTTCCTCCTTGCAGTTTTAAATTCACGTAAGCAATCTTTATCACTAGTCTATTCTTAACAAAATCCTGCTCTAGTAGTTTTGAAAATTTCAGAACAGTAGATGTCTTGCCTATGCCTGCTGGACCAATAATCTGCAGTACAGCTAATGGAAACCTATCTGGAGCCAAATAGGAGTCACGAAATACATAATGGATTTGCTCAATCTGTCTCTCCCTGTGCGGAAGATCAGCCGGTATGTATCGTGGCGATAACTTTGATCTATCTCGAAATATGGCACTTTCAGACATTTTGCTGGTATGATAAAATCATCAAGTATATTATATTAAAAGTATCCTACTACTATAAATAATAACATTGTGCAATTTTGAATATTCTTTGTCTGTTACTTCTCTACTTCGATCTATTTGGAAATGTGCTATGTTTTGTATTTGTCTATCTGAACGCTTTTTGATTAGTCTCTTGTAATACCATTGAGACTTCCAGTTATCTAGTTTCTTATAATGCTGATGCATTTATTGTAGACATATTTTAGTACAATACTGTTAACAGCAATTTGTAACTTGTAGATTTAACCAGGATCAACCATTATCAGTTGCCCTCTATTGCCACTTATTATCATGGATGTTCTTATTATTTGCATTGTTAAAGTTGAAATATTCTTTAAAAATTCGCAAAAATGTGGTAAATCTCATCAACCACGGTCTTAAGTCGTAAAAGATTCAGCCTTCTTGCTAAGAATGGAAAAGCAGGCAACTAGTATATCGCGATAATTTATTCTTTATTTCAATGAGCTTAGCATATCTAATAGAAAGCTTTAGTCTGATTCCAGGTATATAGGATTCTTTCAGATACTTTTTTCATAATATGCTTATAAATTTACGGTTTACCCGATGGATCATTTAGCGAGTATCTATATTAAAATATGATGGCTTTTCGCTTTAATCATAACATTTCTATTTCATTAGTAAGTTGTATATCATAATAACCTTGGCTTAAACTTATGGTATATCGTGATTCCTGCTTGAATTCAACTTTATATTATTGTAAACAATATCGTGATATGTGCAAATGAGGGATACAATATTTAAATACCTCTCCGAAAACAGAAATCTGGCGTATTTAGTAATTTCAATATATGCAAAACTTGCATAGATCATTAATTTATGCTATCCGACCTGAGTAAGGGGAGAATTGACGATAAAAAGCCACGAAGAGAGGGCCTAACTTATATCACAGACAAGTTGCAAGGCATGGATAGAGATAATTTTGAGATTGTATCTTCGATGATAGATGTAGTAAAGATCCATGGTGCATTTCCACTATTAATGTCCGAAGCAGCTCTGGAAAAGAAAATAAAGTATTACCATGATTTTGATATTCTTGTATCCACAGGAAGTACTATCACTGAATATACTATTATGGAAAACTCCTTTGGGAGGTTTATAGCAGAGGCAGCTAGAGTGGGATTTGATATAATACAAATAGGTGAGAACAATATAGACCTGACTATAGATAAAAAAGAAAAGATAGCAAATATCATTAATTCGAAGGACCTCGAAATTCTATGGAAGGTGGGGAAAAAAGACCCAAGACACCAGCTTGGAATAAATGAAACACTATCGAAAATTGATGAAGCAATAAAAGCTGATGGAAAGAAGATAATACTCGAAGCAAATCAGGGTATGGCTGTTGGTATTTATGATGAGAAAGGACTTGTGAAATGGAATTTTGTGGGGGCACTAACTGCGAAATATCCACCAATGAACTTTATCTTTGAGGCTCCATTCGAGTCCCAACAGTCTTCTTTAATTGCTGAATTTGGCCAACGGGTTAATATGGCAGAGGTTCAACTTGATTTTGTACCACTGGTTGAGTCACAGAGAAGAGGCTTCTTGTCAAATTCAACTTACGGTATATCTTCGTATTCCCGCAAAGAACCGGAAGGTGGACCTGCTTCTAAGTTCATTTATTATATTATAAATTCAAAGCAT
>JBKOWU010000251.1:0-2931 GCA_046724555.1 Thermoproteota archaeon
AGCATTTCCAAGCTAACAGGAATTGGTTTACCTTCTTCATGTTCGATTATTACAAAGAGGTGCTTGTAACGGCCGTCTTCAGATGTGATCACAGTCATTTGATTATAATTCCTCCTAAAACATCATGTATTTTGGCAACAACTTTTCTTATTTGATCGCGATCAGATCCGTTTATTATTTCTGCTTTTCTGCTTGCTTTTGCTTTTGGAATCTTTTCTACCTTATATACAATTGTAGGAGAGCCAGGAAGACCAACAAATTTTGGATCGACACCCAGCTGTTGAGCATTGAAAATTTTGAGATATTTCTTATAATTGTGTGCTCGTTCAGTTGCCTCCTTCTGGTACTTTGCAAACGCCAATCTTTGTGAAATTGTGTTAAATTCTGACTTGTATGATGGATCTATTGTGATGAATACAGGAAGTGGCGCTTCTACTTCCTCTATTATATCATAAAACCCCTGCAAAGTGATTAAGCGTTTTGCGATGACAGTTTGTTTTTCAATATCAACGTCGTAATCAATTACATTGCCTAGAAATGTATAACCAAGTTTCCATGCTGTCTGTGGTCCTGTTTGACCAGTCTCGCCATCAGAGGCTCGATGCCCTGAAAAAACAATATCCATTTTTCCGCCTTCCATTTTGCTTATTCCAGTTTTTAATACTTCAGCAGTTGCTAAAGTGTCTGCACCTGCGAATATTCTGTCACTATAGAGATGTAATTCATCAGCATCACAGATTAATTGTGCCTGTTGTAAAGCAAAATCGGCTATAGGAGGACCCATTGTTGAGACAGAAATATGCGCACCATATTTTACTTTGGAATAAAATGCAGCCCTTGATGCAACTGCACTATGAGGACCAAGAATACTCTTAGTTTCTGCCCTATTTAGTGTCCCATCTGAATTATAACTGACATTTCCTTCTGAAAAGTCAGGCTCTAGCTTCACAATAACTGCTATGTTAAGCGGATTCATACGTCTTCCTTCTTCCCCATACCATACCCTTTAAATTGTTTGCGTAAGAAAGTTAGTATTAAGAGTTAGAAGTTTTCCAAGTCCGTATATTGGATATATTTTTCATATATGTAGTCAAAAAATGAATATAACAAATAAGACTCATTATCTATGTATATACTAGCTATACTTTTTCATATACTCAGATAGTTATAAAAAAATTACATGTATTTTTTTGTGAACCTACAATAGATGTAACAAAAAGCTGGGATTATGGAGGCGACTGGGTAGGCAAAGGCGATGGATACAAGGATGGGGAGGGTCGTGCTGCAAGCGTAGTCTTCAAATTTAGAATATATCCATTTCTATGTACAGTGAATATCACACTATCTCCAACAGACTTGTGTATATCAATATATGAAATCAGATCCTCGCTTCTAGTTACAATACGTCCATCAACAGCTGTTATTATGTCTCCCCCGTGTTTTATAGAATATTGGTCTATAATGCTGCCGTGTATTCCAGCTTTATCAGCAGGACCGTTCTTTTTAATTTGATCTACATATACACCCTTGAAATTTGTTGGTAACGTGGCGTTTATGGTCTCTGCCAAATCCGAAGTTAGAGTAGTAGAAGTAACGCCAATATAAGGATGCGCATAATATCCCTTTTCAATTAATACAGACACTATACGCATTACTGTATTAGATGGGATTGCAAATCCCACTCCAGTAAAACCGCCTAGCTCACTAGCAGATATACCTGCAGTATTTATTCCGATAATCTTTCCCTGTATGTTTAACAATGGTCCACCAGAATTACCAGGATTGATTTGTGCATCTGTTTGAATTGCATCAGGAATAGAAAATCCAAGTTGGGGTGAAGGCAATAACCTTCCTATTTGACTTACAATACCTATTGTCATAGTGTCGCTAAGACCAAATGGATTGCCGACCGCAATTACGGGGTCGCCGACTTCCAGTTTTGAAGAATTTCCAATTACGAGCGGTTTAAGGCTTTGAGTAATGTTATCCATTTGAACTACTGCTATATCGCTATATGCGTCTGTTCCGACTACTTTTGCGGTATATCTATTTCCATCTACAAATGTTACATCTACTATTTTAGATCCGCCTAATACATGATTATTAGTAATTATATGTCCCTGTTTATCATAGACAAATCCAGAGCCTAAAGCGGTAGCATTTTGTAGGCGTGAATTCATGGTATTGTTATTAATTTGAATCTTGCTGGTTATCTGAACTACAGAGTTCTCCACTTGTTTGAATATAGTATTAAGGGAATGAGATTGTGTTGACAACGAAATTGATTTCGATTTCGATGCTAGTGTTGATTCTGTAATAGCAGGCGTTGCTAACGCAATAGCTATTGCTAGGATTGCCAACATAGGAGAATTTTGTGTTGCAGATAACATAATGATATAAATCCTGTACAGGAAATATTTGACCTTTTTTTACTGTCTAGCACATTTATAGCAGTAATAATATTTCATAGGACATAGAATAAAAAAGTACAGAATTTTACATTAATTTTGTTTGTGAGTGAGCGATTCAATTTAAGCAGCTACAGTCTCTTTGTATGACGCCCTTAATTTTTCATATGCCATCCTGATTCGACTATAAAAATCAGGCATTGCAGGATGGAGCATAGTATATGCTAGGTAAAAGTCCTCCGCTTCTCTCAAATATCGTCTTACCTTTGGATGTCCCGGTATATTTAATATAAATCTCATATTGTTTAGCCTGTCAGCAAGTTTGATAGTTTTCATATCGTATTCAGCTGACGTGAGGATGTTACAATACTCTTGAAACCTTGCTAGTTGACGTTCATCATCGGTAGATCCCATGTAACCTTCAGGAGATCGAATTTTCAATGTAGTGGCTATATCATGTACTCTATTTCCAAATCGGTATATTAAATAAGCCTCAAAACCATAGGCCTTTGTCTTATACCAA
>JBKOWU010000134.1:0-5623 GCA_046724555.1 Thermoproteota archaeon
GAATAATGTAGCATATACAGTGTTTATTCTTCAGTTAATTAGTTGGTTCATTAGAGCAAGGCCAAATTGCATGCTGAAAGATATATATTTATTGCAGTTCACGAAATTGGAAGGCTAAATGTAAAGGTGGCACCATTGCCATCACTATTATTTTCAACCCATATTTTGCCACCATGAGCTTCAACAATACTTTTTGAAATGTAAAGCCCTAATCCTGATCCTGTGTCTGATTTTGTTACAAATTTAGAAAATAACTTATCTTGTATGTCGGGATCAATGCCAGTGCCTCTGTCTTTAATGCTAATAATGACTTTCGCACTGATTGCCAATACTATTTTTATTTTTGCGGTCTTTATCATAAGTATTAATAGACTCCTTTATAGTTGCAGACACTGTTATCGTTGTGCTTCCCTCATCCTGAGCACTATAATTGTTATTACCTCGGCCACTGAAACTTTTCCTCTTTTTTGTAAACTTTACAGCATTCGTCAAGAGATTTGTTATAACCTGATTGGTCCGGAGAGCATCTGCTTCTATGACTATAGGACCTATCCGTTGGTCATCAAAGCTTATTCCTATTTCCTCGTCTTCCTCTCCTTTTGATTTTATATCAGCTATAACATTTCTTATCTTTTCATTGATGTTAAACTTCTCTTTATTTAGCTTTAAAGTTCTACTCTCTATTTTTGTAATATCCAAAATATTTTCTGAAAGAGCTTGTAGTCTTTTTGCATTTCTGAGGATGGTATCTACGAACTGTTCATCACTCCCATCGAGCTTTGCTCCTCCTATATTTGAATTACTGCTTTTTGATCTTAATATACGTGAGCGGATAATTTCAGATAAAGCAAGTATTGGCTGTATTGGTGCTCTAAGCTCATGTGCAGCTATGTTAATAAATTCATCATTTAATCTTCTTAATTCAGATGTTAATTGATTTTGTTTTGTAATATGATTTTTATAGATTGGACCATTGAATAAAATGATTCACCAAGAGTTGCAAGCTCATCATTTTCTTTGTATTTTTGAATTGGAATGTCAAGATTTCCTTTTTTTATTTCATATGTTGCGTGAGTAAGTGCGCCTATTGGCTGGAGGGTTTTAATTACAAGATAGACTATTAGCAAAACTACAGATATATTCATCATTCCAAAGAGGATTTCTAGAAGCACCACATCCAGAGAATTTTTTGTTGAATCGACTCCTAATTCCGTTACCAAAGAGGAAATGGTGTTAAAGGTACAAAGTCAAGAGCTGACGAGTGGCGGAATGATAGCCGCTCTTTTTTATGGATACTTCATGCCTACAGTCAATAACAACAACAGCAAAAATGATATGCACAGGCCATGACGTGAAAATTGAAGGACATTCATATAACTAGATCAATGATGTTGTAATGTAACTTTGATATCTGTATTATTACAGATGTGACAGATAATTATGCTAATATAACCAGTAGTACAACTAATGGTTACTGGTAATACCCTCAAATATTCTGTCATTATGTATACTAGCGTAGCTAACTAAAACAGTTAGAGAAACCATATTCTAACCCTTGTGCAAGGAATACCATAGAGATCATAATAAATAATTTACTTTCGCTGTTTGTGATCCAACTTGTACTAGTGCAAATGGAATAATTAAGGAACTTCTAAATTATAAGCTCAATCAAAGGTCAGAGAGTCTCTGAACATATTCTTTACTTGATTCTGCTGGTCATTAGTTAAAGTACTTTTATTAGTTGTTGTTCCAGTAATATTCTTCGTTAGGCTTTCAGCCTTATCATGACCCAAGAGTTCCTTTAGTTTTTCTTCTGATTTAGTACCTTCCCAGGAATCTATTATCTTTAGGACACTATCTTTAGTTTCAGGAGAAAAATCCTTTATAGACTCTCGTGCCATCTTTCTCCAACCAGTTGGCAAGTCCTTTGGCCTAAATATGGCTCTCATAGCGCTATACACTAGCATATATTAGGCAGAATCAATAATTAAGCTCTACTATCGTCAGATACTTGGCTCGTTGAGCAATAAGGTTAATCCTGATGTTGATTATATAATATGTATTACTTGATTACCATATGTGAAGATCTGGATGAAATAACCTCAATATTGTATCAGGTTTTTGAAATACCTTCGTTTAAAAGAGACTATGATACTGCATTTGGAAAGATTGCTGGCATATTGTCTCGTTATGGAGTAATTGAAAATCCAAGGAATTTACGCTTTAGATTTACTTTGTGTATGCAAGAGTTTTTTGATTTTATTCCACAAGATCAATGGAAGATAAAAGATCCTACTTTTATCAAGCAATCTGAAGTATTTGCAATTTCAAAGTTTAAAGAATGGATAATAGAGCAGATAACATAGTTCGTGTTTAAGATATATGTTACAGAATAAATATTATCGTAACTATAGCTTAATTTAGATTGCATTTCTGGGTAGGTTCGTTTTGCGGCGTTCTTAATCATAGTACCAATAACAAACCTGCATTTCCAAGAGGAGTTATTGCTGCGAGTGATAGTATAACGTTAATTGAAGACATGGGCAATCAAATACCAGATAAATCATGGATGCTTTATCTATTGGAATTATTCAATACACAGAATATACCTGCTGAACTCAATCTTATATGCTCATTTAATAATGATGGCAAATTTGATGCTATATTTAATGGTGTAAACCAGTACCAATTTAAGCAAATATCTCCCATTGTTGGTCACTCATATATTCGACAAATCATTATGAGTTCTCAAAAAGAATGCATTAGTTATTTACTGGAAGATCAAAGCACAAAGCAAACAGAAAGATTTGATCTATCATTGAACATAGGACAAGAATTTGTATTGGAAGGACAAAATCACTTTACTGGAATTGAGTGGTGGAATAAAATTGGTAACTTTCCATATCCAATAAGATATCACATAGAAGTATCACAACTTATGTATGGCTTATCAGATAATCCTTCAGACTCTGAATCTATAATTTACTGCCCATATAATGCTCTAATACCAAATACCGAAGGATCAAACATACAATATCCGATTTCGTTCCATAATCCCAGAATCGAATCTGGTTGCATATGCTATGATATTAAGTCTGGTAATTGCAAGAATGGTATGAAATATCACTCTTTGAAAGAATAATATAATGGCAGCACAAAAGGCATCTGAATATTTGGAGAGATTAAATATTTGCCTGCTATACCAGATGATATGCCAGATATAGCAGATGATTAGCTAGCTTCCTTTTTACTCTTTTGACATAATGATATTTCTTTCGTGTGGCTTTATGCTTCAGTTTACATTTTTGAATCCAGGTAATTGCATACCTCTTGTATGCTGCTAAATCACAGTAGAAGTGGGGCAATACTGCCAATATTGATGAATGACTAACCCTTTACACGTTGAAGGGAGCAACTAGTGCACTTTCGCAGTTGATCCGTGCAAAGGATTATTATTATTAGCTATACTTTTTTGTTGTGATCTTTACTCTATAACTCACTAATTATATACTAAGCTCTCAACCTAGTTTCTTTCATGTTTCGAATTTCATAAGAAATGTATCGTCAACTAATTTATATCCTAGTTTCTCATAAAACGGCATGGTATTTTTAGAACAATATAATAATATCTTTCCACAGCCCTCTACGGATATTGCATCTTGAGTAGCATATGTTATAAGTTGCGAACCAATACCTAATCCATCATATCCTTTTCTTACTGATACATCTTCTATATAACCAACTCGCATACCTTTATTGATAAATTTTGGTTCTACAAGTAATGTAGTTGTTCCTACCACTTTTGTTTTCTTCTTCTTGTCAATAGCCTCTTGTGCCTGCATTTGTGGTTGTTCTTGTTGCTCCATTCCTTCCTCTTCTTGTGCAACGAATATCTTATGTAATGGATTTGATTTTATCTCTTGCAATATTTGTTTGGCCCGTATTCTGTCTAGACCTACAGGAACCAGGTTCTCAAGTACCTCTAAAAATCCTCTCTTTTCTATATCTTCAAATTCTATTGGGCGAATGATTACCAAATTCTTTCAGCGGAATCACGTATCTAATACTAGGTTATATAACTCGTTCTGATGTACGTCATCGATAAAAGCATTGGTGAAAAAGAGCGATTTACAAAAAATGATATCTACCTCTACAATAACAACCAAATCCACATCGATTTCTAATAGACAAAGACTACTTTTTTGAATGAGGAAATAATAAAGACAAAAATAGAGAATATTACAGAAGGCTTATCTTCCAACTGCTTTAACTGTCTTGCTAATAGAGTATTACCTGGATCCGAAGGAGGTAAAGATAATGCTCTTACTATATGCAATTATATATCTTCTCTAAAATCAGAGATTAACCCATCAGATCATTACAGGAAAAAGTATGGGTATTTTTATTCAAAAAGAAAGACTTTTTACTATAACCACAATTAATTTGAAGAAGTAATTACGCATGCAAATAAAAGAAAATCATAATAATAAAAAGAAATATTTCTTCTGGCAAAAGAACACACTTTTAACAACAATATTGGTATGCTGTATCACTATATTGGTTTTATCTACAGTTACTTTTGTAACTCCTCGTTTATCGATGTGCAAAAAAGAAGAATAGCTCAAGACATTCTGGCAAGAGACAATGATACAAGGAACATATACTTTCTTACTCCAAATGCAGGCGTATACTTTGGAGAGCCGTTTGCAGATCAACAGCAGCTTCCTAAATTAAACTATACAGATAGAGATTGGTATAAAGGGGTAACAGCTACTAACAATACTTACATAAGCTCAGTATTTATGTCAGCATCTATTAATGCACCGGCTATAGCGATAGCAACTCCGGTATATGCTCTTCAAGGCAATAACATTACAATCACTAATAGTAAAATCACCAACAGTCATAAAGTCATTTCAGGATACTGGGTTGGAATATTAGATTTACGAGGTATAGAAGCAAGCATAAAAAGCTTAAATCTGACAAACGATGAAAGAATAGTTATTGTTGATCATAATGGTGCAGCAATAATAGATTATTCTCATTCTTCAGCTGTAAATAATAATAATAACAATAACAATACCACCTACTCATCTAAATTAGAGGACTTTAATTATCTTCAAGGTGTAAAAGCAGTAGGAAAGGGAAATGCAGGATCAACAATTGAGACAGTTAAGGGTACAATAATATTATCAATTTATCAACCAATTCAATTAGGTGGTCGCTTCTGGGGAGTAATTTTAATTAAACCAGTTATTTGATCTAATAAGCATCAGTAATATATTATATTATATGCCTGAGGATACAATGAGAAAAAATGAAGAGTGCTGATGAGTACCTACATGAAATTTGTAATCAAGTAATGCATTCTGATAATTCCATTAGATTTGTAGGCATTCCTAATAAAATGGGTAAACTGGTTGTCTCGAAATATAGAGACGGATTAATACCGATAATTACGGAACAAGAAATAGAGATGCTCGCTATAGAATCAGTTTTAAGGATGAATACAAGAAAGGATTTTGAATCAAAGTTTGGCAGACCAATTTACTCATTTACATTATATGAAAAAGTAAAAAGAGCCACAATAACTTTGTATGACAATAACAATGAAGAGTATCCT
>JBKOWU010000311.1:0-8143 GCA_046724555.1 Thermoproteota archaeon
CAACCTGAGTATAATGCGGGATATCTTTTCTTGATTCATCTGTTGCTCTTCTAATATTGTTTTTGGTCTCGTCTAATGCTTTATTGATAACTTGTTGTTGCTCTTCTATTCTTCTTTGATGTACTTGTTCTGTTGATGATGTTCTTGTTATTTCTTGTTCTTTTGATGTTGACATGTTATTATTTTCCCTATAATATATATAGATGATTAACTATATGTGAATGACTATAGAATAGTTCCTGTACTATGTAATAAAACTTCGTCTTCTTTTTGCATTTAGTGTTCCATGCTTGACTAAATATTTGACGGGTGGAAAGAGGAAATCATAGCAATATGTGTAGAAGTGGTAGTTAATTCAGAAAATATGAATGCGTTCAGAAAACTTGATTTGTTGTCGCTTCTGTCGCTTCTCCAATTTTCTCTTCCTGTTCTTCTAGTTATGTTGCATTAAGATCAAGCTCCTTTGATTCTTCTTTGTCACCTTCAATGTCCTTACGAGATAACTTTTGCTTCTCCTTAGACTCTTCGGATGATACAAACCTGATAGCATCATCAACTACCGTGGCGTTGGTAAGCAAATCAAGCTTCATAGAATAACATTCTTTAGCTAACGACAATGCCTGTATCTTTTCTCTTTTGTCTTCTGTACTTTGTGATGTATTCCATGCTTCTTTTGTGATTGCTGTTAGTCCAACCAGACATTTCTCATATTCTTCTGGCAGCCGCTCGTCAATCTATCTTTTGATGTTGGTTTTAGCCTCGTTCCTCAAATATGATATGTCTCTATTTACTGTGGATAATCCAACTTGCAATGTTTGTGATATCGCTCTTTGGCTGTAGCCTTTGCTGCAAAGCTCTTGGACTTTATCTCTTCTCCATTGTAGCTGTTGTTGCTGTTCTTGATGCTGTTGATGTTCCATGGTTGAGCTCAAATATTCCATTTCCTATGCATGATTTTAGCGAGGTGTTCCATTTTCACGCTTAACGATATAATCGCGATGCTTAGCTTTATCATTTTGTACTCTAGTCCAAGAACGTGACGACCGCCCAGCTTCAGTTCTAAACTGATTAACTAGTTTGCAATTATTGTTATTATCTTTCCACGCAAAAATATTAAGGATAAAAATTATTACTATTTAGTGGAAGGTTGTTTTAGACTTGTCTGCTTGCTCATAACTTGAGATCTTATTGAGGGCAGAGATTGGTCAATTTGATATACTGCCAGCTTGTCTTTTCCAAGTAAATCAAACTTTTGGAGAATTGTGTGAAATAATGTTTCCTCTTCTATTTGTTCACTTACAAACCACTGCAAGAATGAGTATGTAGAGCGATCTTTTTCTTTTTCAGTCATATCAACTAGATCATAAATAGCCTTGGTTACAGTTTGCTCGCTCTTTAGGCCAAATTGGAAATTATAAGTTTTAGCATATGTCCATTTTCTTCTGCAGCTTGTTCAAAGAAGAAGGCGGCACTTACATCATATCCGATTCTCTCACACCACGATCCGATTGCAATGTATGCATTTGCAGATGATGCCTCATAGGAAATTTGATCATTAATTGCTTTTGCCATTTCCGTTGAAATTCGCATTATAGCAATCAAGGCTTTTTGATTATCTATATATTTTGCTTCATGTGGTAATGGATACAGAATATAAGCATATCGATCTATCTATCTAAGATAAGATTCAGGAGTTAGCCTCTTGGAAAGGACAATGTGTTACCGACTATACCTAAATATGCAATTGATATATAATATAAAAACAACATCATATTCATTAATACATATGAAATTCGATTTATTTAGCAGAAAGAAATTCAAATGTGATATCTGCGAAGATAAATTTAAGACAGCTATAGAGTTAGACCAACATCGCAGACAGAAACACTCTAAGTGAACGTATAGTGAGATTATAAAAACAACGTCACATATTATATAAATTGAAGTAATGAATGCTTTATTATCTTTTTATCCATTTAAGATAAAATAATATGAATAGCGGCGGCTTTTTTGACGACGAGGTATTATCAATAAACGAAGCCGTTAAACATCAGATTAGAAAAGAAGTTAATCAAGCAAGAATTCACCTCAAAGATCATGTGAATACAAAAGGACAGGTTTTGCAGCTGCACGAGGATTGTGAATATTGCCAAATCCATTTTGAAGAACAAAGGATTTTAAAAAAGCAAATTTAGCCAGTTAGATTGCTATACTACACAGATATATTGAATTATGAACTGAATTGATTTATTATCATCAAGCAAAGGTTTACGTGATATAATGCTAAGGTTTAGCCAGGATAAGAGGAAGCACCTTTTCTTATCCTTTTCTGCAGATGCCCGTTCCGACCTGTTCTCTCAGATCAGGTCGGACCATTTTTTTAAATAATCTGATCATATAAACAGGGTTGATGAAGATCACATATCCATTGTACAGATGGAACATAGTTAACTACGCCTAAAATATAGTTACTATATAGTGAATTCAGAAAATGCTCCTATAGTAATCACATATACACGCATTAATAGATTGTATCTTAATAATAATCAGTAAGCAAATGAGCAAGATAGCAGATAAAGTTAAAGAAAAATTAAAAGGTGCTAAAGATAAAGTAGCAAGTACTACTAAGGAAAGTGCTTCTACCACTAAAGAAAAAATGGGTAGTGCTAAAGATAAAGTAGCAAGTACTACTAAGGAAAGCGTAAGCAGTAGTAGTTCATCGCCTTCTACCAGTGGACAAGGAAGAAAATATGAAGAAGGCGCTGCAGGTACAGAGTCTAAAAGAACAAAGGATCCTACTAAAGAATATGATGAGAAGGAACCGATGTCGCCAGCTAAAATAAAGCAACATGAACCTACAGCTGTTAGAAGAGATCCAAGTGAGGTAAAAATTGTAGAACCAGGAAAGCAAAGTACAAGTAGTCAAGACGCTGCAGAAAAAGCTAGACGTAGCGGTATGACAAAAGGAACTGCTGGTGCTGCTGATACTGGTAGCGAATATGAACAAGGCGCTGCAGGATCAAATAAGTAGATAGCGTAATAAAAGACCGCTATCGTATAATTATTTACGCTTTTGATTCTATAACAGAAATCCTTCAAGAAGTCAAAGCTCCTTGTTTTTAAAATTGAATGGTGGATACTTCCTCTACATCCGTACTGAACACACATCTAAAGCTGTTTAAAAAATTATAGTCTGTACCAATTTATTAATACGATCTATTCTATAATTATCAAAGTTACCAGTTAACTCAAAATAAAAAATTATTTGTCCATCTTCCCAATCTAGTGGAAGGGGGGACTTATCTTGTTGATATCATTTTCCGCCAAATAACTTTCCGATTACTGGAACTTTGGCTAGTGGATTTGCTGAGGTGTTGTTCCCTGTCTGATTGCCGATACTGCCTCCTGCCGAGCTGGCTCCAGCTGATGTCTTGTTGGCTGCTGAGCCTGCTGCGCTAGATGCATTCTGTCCTGCCGAGCCTGATGATGAAGATGGTGATGCTGCTGTCTGATTAGTTGGTGAAGGTGCTGTTTGTGGCTGTTTAGCTGCCGTAGTTGCGTTAGTTGAAGTTACATTTAGGGGTGTACTTGTTTGATTGATTATTGTAGTTGTTGCTTTTCCAGTAGGAGTAACACTTGTCTGGTTGCTTACAACAGGTAATTTTGGTTGACTACCTGGAGGTGATAGTTTTGTTTGATTACCGCTAGGAAGAGGTACATTTCCAACTGGTTCTGTCTTCTTTTGGACTGTAGTAGTGGTCTGATTAGCAGGTATGCTTGTTTGATTTATTATCTTTGTTGCTTGCTGTCCAGCTGGCGCCACATTTGTTGTTGTTTGATTTTTTTGTGCAAATACTACAACTGAAGCTGCAGAAATAGTAGATGCCAGCATAATACCGAAAGCAAATGTTAGGACAATCAATAATGACGACTTTGTTTTTCTCATTACCACTATAAAGTGTAAAAAAGTATTTTACGGTTTCATCTTATTGTCATGATCTTATTCAAGCATAATACAATGACAATATGCATAATAATGGTAGTAAAAATGCGGTACCAGGTTATTTTGGAATTTGACGTTCATTTTTGTTTAATTTTAGATTATGAACTTAATACTGATGCACATATTTACAGAATGATTCGGCTATTGTACTGTACTCTTACTACCTATTATATCTATAACTTTAGCATCCTTGTTAAATTGAATTGATAAAGTTCTTGCTGTTTTATTATTTGCTTTCTCTTTAAAGGTTGCATCTTTACCATCCACATGTACTCTAAATGGTGCATCTGCATTACCTTCCTGTTTATTATCAACTACATCTCTTGGTATTTGAATTGTTAAATTTCCATTATCAGCGGATGTGGAAGAGAGTACTACATCAAGTGTTGCTCTACTTTTGTCTAGTACTACACCTAAAACCTTACCTGTATTTATCAAGTAGGGCATAGGAATACTTTTCCCATTTGGAAGGGCTAGATAAGTTGTTTCTCCAAATCCAGTATTAGAACTTTGAGCATATGCTGCATTATGCACAGAGATTGTAGATGCGAATGATGATGTCAGCAAGACCAACGCCAGTATCGCCACGGTCAAAACAGGTAGAGATATTTTCCTTGGAAATTGCACTTCTGTTCTAATAGATTTGTATAAAATATGAATAATAAGCCTTAGAATAGATTTATCTTAAAACCTATTATAGTATTTGGTTTTTTGGTGTAGAATCGATTGATATTATGAATGTCAAAAATGACACATCTATAATCGCTAAATAATATCTTGTTCATTTACAAATAGCAATTATGAAAGCTCTGCTGCTGTGTTGTTGTTGTTTGGGTAATATCCTTTCTGTCGCTTTAAACCGAAACTAAATCTGTTCTATCATTCAATTAAACCTGCTGCGTTAGTAACATCAGACATATTCTCATATTGTCTATCTTCTACGTTATGCAATAACGATATCATTTTTTGATAGTCTGGATTGGTATTGGATCTCTCCTGAAAAAACAATAGTATTCGTTTTTTATCTGCTGGAAATCTCAGATCCTTTAGAGCTTGTCCAACTGCTGCAGCTCTTGGCATATCCGTTATTGTTTGTTCTCTTCTTTGGCCAGCAATATGATTTTGTGCCTCTAGCACGTTTTGAATATCTTCTTTATTTTGTGTGGAAGGGATTTGTTGGTGCTGCTGCTCTCTTACTACTCCTTGATTAAAAGAATATCCTCCTTCTCTATTATTGTATAACCCCGAAGAAGTTGAAGAAGGTGAATAACCCTCACTAACATCTCTTGCTGTCCGCTCTAACGATCTAGCAGTATTTACGTTTATTCTGGATATTTCTTTTGTGTTATCTCTTGTTTGCTGTATTGTTGTTCTAAAGGCTTCCATATTTGCAAAAATCATATTATTTACCAGCCTACTTGCTGCTATTATGTTGTCAGCAAAATTGCTAACCATGTTTGTATATACTTGTGTGAAATTTCGTGGAGACATCCAACCGGATGTAACTACTCTATTTGCAGCCTCTATTTGAGGTAGCCATGCTGATTGCAAAGAATTGATAATTTCTTTTTGTGATTCTAGAAAGTTTTCAGCTATTTCTCTTGCAGATTCAATAGCCTGTTCGTGATATTCATTAGCAGCTTGAGTATAACGTGGGATGTCTCTTCTTGCTTCATCCGTGGACTTTCCAATACTACCTCTAGTTTCATCCAAAGCTTTATTTATTCCAGATTGTTGCTTCTCTCTTTGGGATTGGTAATTCTGCTCATATTGATACCGATAAGGTACCTCTTTAGAGGTAGATGATGTTGTTGATGATGATGAGGCGGTACCAGTCGCCATGGGTTCTGTCGCTATGTGATCTTGTGATGGCGATGATGATGAGGGGGATGTTATCGTTTCTCTTTGAGTACCTGAAGTATGTTCTCTTGTTGATAGTTTATTATTAGCTGTAGTTGTTGATGGTGGTTCTTGCTTGGTCATTGTATTTGTGCTTCTCCCTTCTACTCCCACTGATCCTATAATATAATTGGCACTTGCTTCTCCACCAGAAACTCCTTTAGCATCTTTATCTTTATCCTTTTTCTTAGAACCTATGCTCATGTTCTAATATATCCAACAAGATATTTAACTACCAGCTGTAGCGACAAGCTACTTAAAATAATTAAGAGTATTTCTAATGTTTTTGCCTTGAATTTGCAATTTATGAAATGTCAAGTACTTTTCCTTTTCATCGAATTAATTTTTGATAATGCATATTGAATAATATATTTTTGATCATTAAGTCCTTTATTTTTCCAATAGTATTTGCTAACAATGTATGATATGTCATACCAAATAACGCTGTTTAGCACAATAGTAAAAGGGAATCCATAATAATATGTCATAATTGTTCCTGTTGTGGTACCGCCTATCAGAAATGGTATTTGGCGTCTTAATATTGATTTTAGAATTATATCCATATTAACTTGTTCTTTTCTCTTTCTTAGTATTCATACTGCTTCATTAGTTTATTAATTTTGCAAAAATAGTTATTGTTAACACCAGTATAGTATTTTCAGTTAGCTTTAAAAAGAAGAGTATTGTATTTTTGATTTAACCCACAATCCGCTCCATGGATTTGCTATCAAAGTGTTATATTGTATGAAATATAATAAGTGTTACTTTAGCGATGGAAAGAAGTACTTTTGGTCATGTTACAGATTGGAATGAAGTTATAAAAAAAGAAGCAAGAGGACAAAATGATGCAGATCTTGGGAAAGTACTGGAGGTAAAAGACGATATTGTTGTTACAGAAAGAGGTACTCTAAACAAAGAAAAATTCTATCTACCTAAGTCAATTCCACATGGATTTAATGGTCATACCTTGCTGTTCGATATAACAGAAGAAGAAGCAAAAGACAGATTTACTAATGAGTCCGTGTTAACACAAGGAACAGAACCTCAATCAACAGCAACATCTACCACATCGGATATTGAAAGACCTATACCAGTAATTGAAGAAAAATTAGAGGTATCAAAAAAAGAAACCATACAAGAAGCAAAAGTAATAAAGGAACCAACAAAGGAAACTCAGACTGTCGAAGTAGAATTGATGCATGAAGAGTTAATTATTGAGAAGCGACCTGTGGATAAAACCTCACCTTCGTCATTAACTTCTGAAGAAGTAGTACGATCTAAAACAGAAATTATTATTCCATTAAAGAAAGAAGATAGGATAGTTGAAAAGAAGCCTTATGTAAAAGAAGAGATAGTAATAAAGAAAAGACAAGTAAGTGAGACTAAAACAATAAATGAAGATCTGATAAGTGAAAAAGTTAGTATTAAAAATGCTGCAGGGGAAGAGGTAGCAGAGAAGAAAGAAGGAGAAAAGGTACAACAAGAGTAAAAATAGAGTGGCGCAAAGAGCAGTATTTTCCTTTCATTCCTTTTTCAACCATTATAACCAATGAATTGCTGTAATATGTCATCAGTGGCAGATATGACTAAAAAGCCAGCTGAAAGAAAGGTTTCAGTAACAAAAAACAAGAGTAAAACAGAGACAGAGACAAAAACTAATAATGATAATAGTAAGAATAATAATCCTAGAGAGTCATCTACTAAAGATGAGAAATCTATACAGATTGCAAAGATCATTCCAGTTTTAGAAGAACGATTTTCTGTATCAAAGAAAACTCTTACCGAACTTGCAAAAATAGAAAAAAGGTGGATCACTAAAACTAAAAAAATAGAGGTATCTGTATCTACTGAAGAAGTATACATCAATGATACACTTATGAAATCATATGAAAAAGGTAATCAGGAAGAAGATGTGTTATCTGAAGTGAACAAACAAATAGTTCAAAGCTTTGAGGACATGAATAATGATAGTAAAAAGAAGCAATATTCAATATTAGAGAGTAATGAATCTACTAGAGAGTTGACACCATTATTTGAGGATATAGGTAATAATAATAGTATTGACAATAGCACAAAAAATGATATCAACGCCAAAAGAATAATCCCTATTTTAGGTGAGCAAATAGTAGTTAGTAAAAGAATAGTACAGATAGGAGAATTAGTTATAACCAAGAATAAAGTAATCGAAAATAAAAAAATTGCAATTGATACTGTAAGTGAAGAGGTAACAATAAAATATCC
>JBKOWU010000358.1:0-3689 GCA_046724555.1 Thermoproteota archaeon
TGAAGTAAGAGAAAAGTTGTAAATGTTTTTCCTTCTGTTGCTCCTTGTTTTGCTCTCTCGGAGCCCGGTGCATTTTTTGGAGGCATAAAACGATGTATGAAACCAAGATCAGTTTTAGTCTTGACCATTTTACTTATGCCCCTTTTGCTGATATTGCTGCTGTTGTTCTTTGTTTAACACTTGTTGTCTTTTTTCCTTCATGAGTACACGCACTGGTAGTAGAACTCTCTCAAGATCCTTACGCATAGGTTCGAGCCATTTGGGTAATGTCAAATGTGTTCCAAGTTCTTCTACCTTTTCATCAACTGTAAATCCTGGTGGATTGGTAGCAATTTCAAAAAGTACTCCGCCAGGTTCGTGGAAGTACACAGAATGAAAGTAGAGTCTGTCAATTACAGGAGTAGCATTTAGTCCAGCTTTGACTATATTTTTGCGCAACACCATTTGTTGTTCATCAGTAGGTGTGCGCCATGCAATATGATGTACTGACCCAATTCCTATAGCGGCCTGCCAAGTAGAAGGAAGACAAACAATATCAACAATATTGGCGCCTCCTGCATTTTCTTCTTGTTCTTCTTTTTGCTCATTAGAAGAAGAAGACAATGAGGCAGCGGGAATTTCATATCGGAAGCGATCTCCGTCTTGACGAGTGGAGACAAACCCAAGCTGATCTGTCAAAACAGAAGCGGCACGTTCATACCCTTCTTCTGACAAGGTTACAGAATAGAAGCCTCTTATAGCGTGTTCAATGGGAATTGGACCTTCTTTCCATATATTGGCAGTTTTATTTCCATTAGCAGAGTTATGAGCAACAAGTTCCAATTCTAGCCCATCTGGATCATGAAATGTTATTACTTGCTCGTTTTCAAATCGTTTATACGGTCCTCGAAACTCTATTTTTTTATCCTTAAATCTATCAATCCAGTAGTTTATAGAATTCTCAGGTATGAGAAAAGCTACCGCGGATACCTCACCTGTTCCTCTATGTCCTTTAGGTATGTTGGGCCAGTGAAAGAAAGTAAGAATTGTACCTGGACGTCCTAAATCGTCACCATAATAAAGATGATAGGAAGTAGGATCATCCTGGTTTACTGTGAGTTTTACAAGCCGAAGACCCAAATTGCTGGTATAGAAGTCAATGTTTCTTTGAGGATCACTAGTTATAGCTGTAACATGGTGTATACCTAAGATATCTCTTTGATTAGGATTCTTCTCTTTTCTATTAGTTCTTTTAGCTATGTCTTGTGGTTGTTCCAACATTATTTATTCTCCTCCAAACCATATTTTTGATTGTAAACCTTCTGCCTGATTGTACGTAAGTAATGACTTAGACATATATGCACAATATACCAATTTTACTATTTATGTCTCGTAGTTATCTCAAACTAACTAGATTTTTAATTGTATAGTTGGTCACTCCCAACTTATTGCCATAGTTATATAACACTTTGAATAATTATCATCTGCTTCTATAATGGTCGCTAATCAAAGAAAGATTCTAGTAACAGGTGCAACAGGGCAACAAGGTGGCTCACTAGCTAGATTATTGCTTCAAAAAGAACATAAAGTATATGCACTTACACGAAATACTCAATCTGCTGCAGCTCAAGACCTAAGAAATAAAGGAGCTAACATAGTGAAAGGAGACCTTGATGATTCTGATTCACTAAAGCATACAGTAAAAGACGTACAATCAGTATTTCTAATGGGAACGCCATTTGAAGATGGAACTGAAGGTGAAATTCGCAGAGGGAAACTGATGGCCGACATAGCTAATGAGAACAAAGTTGAGCACCTAGTCTATAGCTCTGTTGCAAATGCTGATAAAAATACAGGTATTCCTCATTTTGAAAGCAAATACAAAGTCGAACAGCATATTAAAAATCTTGGAATTCCTCATACTATTATTGGTCCCACTTTTTTTATGGAAAACTTGCTTGGTCCAGGATTAGAGCAGGGTCAACTCGCTTTACCTTTATCTCCATCCAGTATTTTACAACAAAGCGCTCTTCAAAATATCGCAGAATTCTCAGCTCTGGTGCTTGAACGTCATAAACCATTTTTAGGAAAGAGAATAGATATTGCATCTGATGAAGTTACTGGGGAGCAAGCTACTGATATCTTATCCAATGTGTTAGGATACAAGATTAAATATGTATCTATCCCATTAGAGCAAGTCTATCAAGCAAATGAAGATATGGCTCGTATGTATGATTGGTATGAAAAATCAGGAACAGGTATAGATATTACAAGTCTTCATCAAGAGTATCCTGAAGTCAAATGGCTTTCTTTTAAAGACTGGGCCAAATCAAAACTAAGATGAGAATACATTACATCATATGATAATGATAAAATAATAAAAGTTAGACAAGTCAATTACAAAATATCAAGTTATAGCAATCCAATTACATAAGTACACAATATGGTTTCTGAGCCTTAGATGGGATGTTAAAAAATATGATTACACTTTATACGCTATTACACCTTCCCAAGAGTCGAATGACACATACTAAACAATAGATAGCATCCAATACACCTAAAAATTGTCGAACAATCATCAAAAGGAAGTTACCTCTGTGATATGCAGGAACATAAAGGCCGGTAAGGAGAAAGATTATGATGACTGGCTCATACTGACGCAGTCAAACTAAGTATTGCAAGCAGGAATTGCAGTGCTAGAGTCGAAATGTCGTCTACAAACAAAGCATCAGAACTATTAGTTAGTTTTTATCATCTTTGAAATTAATTACTTTGTGCATACCATCGCAAAATGGCTTGTTATTTGATGCTCCGCAACGACAAAGTGTATAATGCTCCTTTGATGCTCCGTCTCCAAATTGTATAATATTCTTATTATTATTATTGTTCTTGTTATTGTTATTGTTAGCATCCCCTCCAATTAGTTCTATGCCACCAGTAATAAGATAAGGCCCATCCTTAGATACAGTAACCAGTGGATTCCTATCATTTTGGTCTCGGTGCTCGATACCATCAATTGAATAACTCAGTGCTCCAGATGGACATTTTCTTATTGTATCGATTATTTCTTCCACATTAGCCCCATCTGGATCAATCCAAGGCCTTGCATTAAGTCTAAAAACAGATGGCAGGTTGTTTACACATTCAGCTGCATGAGAACAAATTCTCCTATTATCATGAACTGTAATTTTGCTGCCAACATAATCTTTCCTCTTATCTTTGATTACCTTATTCTTCTCTTCACCACTCCCATCTTTCTCAGTGCCTTTATTTTCACTTGAAAAACCAATTGTTGAATGCGTACCGTCGCAAAATGGCTTGTTATTTGATGCCCCACACCTACATAAGGCTACTCCAGTCACAGTAGAAAGCGGCTCACCTTTTGAGTTCTGAAGATTTTCAACTACTTTTGGTTTCATATCATTTAACAGGTAATAAGGGCCATTTGGAAGAGGCATGATCTTTGGCTTTTCTTTTTTTATTATTATTGAACTACTATTACCATTGGCTGCTTCAGCCGTATCTGTGTTACTAATATTACTACTGCTATTTGATCCCAATGACGATGACGACATATTTTTTCACCTACCTAATTACAAGTGTTGCCATTGACAAAATATTTTTTATTGTCAATTTACTTCATAAACCTCTCATCAACATAACACCATTTCCAATCTTCACCTGGTTCGAATGATCTGATAATAGGATGG
>JBKOWU010000346.1:0-2636 GCA_046724555.1 Thermoproteota archaeon
TAGAACATTTAAACTGGCACAGGTAATAAAGGAATTTGAACCAGATACAGCTGTAACATTTTCATCGCCAGAAGGCTCAAGAGTTGCATTTGGATTAGGAATAAGACATATTGGCATAAACGACTCTCCGCATGCGGAGTCTGTTGCAAAACTTACAATCCCTCTTACGAATCATCTATTCTGCCCTTGGGTTATTCCATATTCTGCCTGGATTGGATTCGGAATTTCAAAACACAATATAACAAGATATCGAGCATTGGACCCTGCTGCATGGATCAAGCGAAATCCCAAGTCTTATGAGAGCGTTGATATCGATAACTTAAATCTTGACAGTAGCAAAAATACTGTTTTGATCAGAATAGAGGAAGCAAAGGCTTCGTATATTGCTGATAAAAAGGTTGAAAGTACAATTTCTATGATTGATGCACTCGTTAACAATTTGTCCGAATTAGTCAATCTAATTATACTCTGTAGATACCAAGATCAGATAATTGAAATTACAAAAAGGTATGAAGGAAAAGCAAACGTTGTAAAGCATGCATTTGATGGAACATCTCTAATTTCAATAGCTGATGTATTCATTGGTGCTGGTGGGACGATGACAGCTGAGGCCTCTCTTCTTGGAAAGCCCACTATTTCTATTGCTCCCATCCGCTTTTATGTTGAAAAATATCTCATTTCTTCAGGTTTAGTGCAAAGGGCAAGTTCATCTAGGACTCTTATCAAATTAACACAGAAAATGATTACCGACAAGAGCTATGTTCAAAAACAAAAAAGGAACGCCAAGCACATTCTTGATAAGATGGATGATCCAGTGGAAAAAATAATTTCGTTTCTGAAGCATCCTGAGTAAGATTATAAAGATAGTAAGACGTACAGAATACGCCCGTGGAAGCCCGGTGGAGGAATAAGATTTCCGCCGAATGTAGTGGCCAAGCATAGAGGCCTTTGGAGCCTTTGACCCCAGTTCGAATCTGGGCCGGGCTACATTTTTGACATCTACTATTCGTAATTCCTGATCAAGTAACTTTGTAATAATATACGCAGTGATTAATTATAATTATCCAAATTATATTAGTGACAAGCAGTGCCGTACGCAGTATGGGCAGAGTAAGGATTGAATATAATTTAATTCAATTATATGATTATTACTAGCGAAACCATGTGAAGGGCGGTACCAAAAATAAAATATCATCTGATTATAAATGGGGCTTTTTATAGAGACTTCCTATTGATGTCATAATATATGTTAATATACAACTTAACTGTTCAAATATCTATTGACATCATTTGAAAGGTTGTCAAATGCAGCTTTGACATCCGTCTTTCGTTTTGACAGTTCTTGTATGTATACTGCTAACTTATTATAGGCCGAGTTGATCATATTCTGTTGTTGTTTTGGATTAGGCGATCCAAGCGAAACCCGTAACTCAAGAGCTTTATTTGGAGTCATTTCTCTTATAATCTGCGTCACTTCATCTGGTTGAAGATCTGATTCAATTTTTTTTAATGCAGCCTCTACATCTTCTTTCTGCAACATATTCAATGCAATATTATTCTTATTTGCAGCTCTTTCAACAAGAGCTCCGATAACCTTGTGAGCAGAGCGGAAAGGTATCCCTTTTCTCATCACAAGTTGTTCTGCTATATCCAGCGAAATAGCGTAACTGTTATCTGCCACTTCTTTCATTCTTTCTTTGTGTACTTCTATTGATTTTATTACACTATTCATTATTCTTGTTGATTCAAGAGCTAGAGTTGATGTTCGCCATAAGACAGGTTTCAAATCCTGCAGATCTCTGCTGTAGCCAGATGGCAGGGACTTGACTATGGAGAACATTGTTATAATATTACCTATTGCTGTAGCGCCTTTTGCTCTTACTAATTCCATAGTATCGGGGTTCTTTTTCTGTGGCATTGCACTAGACGTCGAACTGTATTTATCAGAAATGTCAATGTAACCAAATTCAACTGTGGACCATATTATAAAATCCTCGGCCATTCTGGCAAATGTAGTTATTAAGATACAAAGAGCTGTAGCAAACTCTATGAGCGTATCGCGTGAATGGGTTGCATCAATAGAGTTTATTACTACCCCATGGAAACCTAGTAGAGCAGCGGTCTTGTTTCTATCAATATTAATACTTGTTCCACCAACAGCACATGCCCCTAAAGTTGATCTATTGACTCTTCCATATGCAATTATGAGCCTGTCCATATCTCTGAATAGAGCATCCACATACGATAAAAGAAAATGGCTGAAAGTTCCAATCTGTGCTTGCTGTAAATGCGTATACAAAGGCATTATAGTTTCTATATTTTCAGCTGCTTTTTCCAACAATGAATCAATTAAATCAATAATTACAGTGCAAATATTGTTAATATCTTCTCGTATTTTCATATGAATATCAAGTACTACCTGATCGTTCCTAGAGCGTCCAGTATGCATTTTTCCACCTGATCTATTTCCTGCGTTTTGTATGATGAACGCTTCGAGCGCCTCATGAATATCCTCATAGCTATCAGTAGATAGAACATCGGGATTCCTTTTTACTTCTTCCAATCCATGCAAAATTTTCTTCAAATCAATTAGTGTCAAAAAGCCAATTTCGTATAACATTATAGAGTGGGCTTCA
>JBKOWU010000384.1:0-4078 GCA_046724555.1 Thermoproteota archaeon
GGCATTGTCCTATACACCGGTTTAACTAGGTCCGCTATGTCAATCCAACATCTAGCAACCTTATCCATAGAATATATGGAGTTAAGAAGTGAGATAGTTGATTCTGAGTTCTTAGATTCTGCTGTCTTTGCAGATAGTTCCTTTATTGAGTTTATGAGTTCGTTAAATCTGCTGTACATTTTTACAACTTCGACAGATTCGGATCTATTCATGCTAGTG
This sequence comes from Thermoproteota archaeon, assembly GCA_046724555.1. Classification (GTDB taxonomy): domain Archaea; phylum Thermoproteota; class Nitrososphaeria; order Nitrososphaerales; family Nitrososphaeraceae; genus JAFAQB01. The sequence goes on from JBKOWU010000384.1 coordinate 220, forward strand.
AAAGCAGCAACAGATGTTTCCTGCATCTTGACAACTAATATACCTACTTCAGTAACTAGCTCAATAAGTTTTGTATGGAATATATTTGGTAACGCGGATGCAAAATCAGTAATATAATCGCCAGCGCTTTCAAGATGATTAGCAGCAATCCGATAGTCCAAGATATCAATATTGCTTAAATTGAGCTTGCTTGCCAGTTTTTGATCTACCATAGCACTTCGTATTAGCCTTACGAGCAAGAAATATTGCCGATCTACTTCATCGTCTCTACTCATTATTAATTTTTCAATACCAGAATCTTTAGTTCGTAGCCCGTCCAGTGTGTCTCTATGCATTCCTGCTATAATAGAGCTCATTCGTCTGAGGATCTTCTCTGCATCTAGTGCATTTGCATCAAGCAAGAATTGCGATATAATATTAAATCCGTCCTCATCTACTATTTCTAAACCGACAAGTTTTTGCATAGCATATTTAATAAGCTCTCTGTTGCTGAAAGATATTTGAGATTTGCCCTTAATACGTATTATATTGTAGCCAAGTAGATATGCACCATAAATCTGGTTAACTAAACTATCCATCGATGTTGGGCTATATGGAATTGACACCTCTTTTATATTCTCGCTGTTTACATCAGATGGAAACAGAGAAATTGAATTATCTCTATTAACTTCTAATACAACCACATTTCCTTTTTGCAAGTTGTTGTTTTTGACCCATTCGCTAGGTAATGAGATTAGAACGCTGCTGCCTATTTTCTGTAACCTTCTTGCGTATCTGCTCATAGTAGTTTATACTGATTTATACTAATTAAACAGTATTTTTATATTTTTATTGTCTATAAACTAGCATATGACATCAGTGCTTGAGGCTCCTCTTTGCACAGCTAAAGCATTCAGTCCAGGTCACATTACTGGTTTTATAGAAAAACCAGAGAAAGTTAGCTATAATGATAGTAATAATCTCTATATTGGCTCCAAAGGTGCCGGTTTCTCAATTGACCGTGGCATCACAACCACTGTTAAGATTTTTGATCACGACTTAGTAAATTATCAGATTTCAATTAATGGCATAAGAGTTCAAGATGCAGAAGTATCTAGATGGGTTATAGAACAGTATCTTAGACTTACTAATCAACGTTGTTATATTAATATTGAACATGAGAGTACTATTCCTATAGGTTTTGGACTTGGCTCTAGTGGAGCAGCAGCATTAAGTCTATCTTATGCACTTAACGATGCATTTAACACAGGTCTTAGCACGATTGAAGCAGCACAGATTGCACACAATGCTGAAATTGCCTGTAAGACAGGACTTGGTACTGTGATTGCAGAATTTGTAGGAGGATTTGAAATACGGACTAACGCTGGTGCTCCAGGTGTTGGAACCATAGAAAAGATAGAACTCAAGAATCACAAAGTGCTCATTTTTTGTATCTCTCAAATATCTACAAAATCATTTCTTAGCAGAAATCATTGTGTTTTGACAAATGGGCTTGGCGAGAAGATGTTAAAAAACTTGAAAGCATCAAGAGACGCTCGTAACTTTCTAAAGCTGTCATATTGTTTTGCAAATCACCTTGGTTTGGCTGAAGGCAGATGCAAATTGCCTATACAAAGGCTGAGGTCTCGAGGTTTTGATTCTGGAATAGCTTTATTTGGAGAAACATTGTTCACTCTGGTTTCGAGCGATCAAATAGAAGAAGCAAAAGAATGCCTCGAAAGTTTTAATGGTAATTTAATAATATGCAATATAGATAATGAAGGCGCAAGGATGCTATAGATAGAATAAACATACATGACTATCAATATTCCTCCCAACCATCCACGCGCTAAATCGCTTCATATTAGAGAATTGCTTGTTGCTGGATTCAAGGATGGATTGGTTGTTCCAGAAGGCCTGATTGCCCATGGAAGGGGAGAAGCATTTGACTATTTATTGGGTGAACACACGAGTGAAGCTGCACGTGTTGCAGCAAAGGCTGCTTCCTCTACACTTCTTCTGGCAGATCATCCCGTAATTTCAGTTAACGGCAATGTTGCTGCACTATGTGCAAAGGAAATCGTGGAGTTAAGCCATATCACAGATGCAGTAATAGAGGTTAATCTCTTTTATCGAACTAGGCAACGTGAAATCGCAATTGAAAGAGAATTAAAAAAAAATAAAGCCGGTATAGTACTGGGAATAAAAAAATCTAAAGCTTCGATTCCCGAATTACAAAGCGAAAGAAGACGAGTGGATCATAATGGAATATACAAGGCTGATGCTGTATTTGTACCACTAGAGGACGGAGATCGGACTGAAGCTCTTGTGAATACTGGCAAGACAGTGATTACAATTGATCTAAACCCACTTTCAAGAACAGCAAAGGCAGCGCAAATTACAGTTGTCGACAACATTATACGAGCTATACCCGAGATGATTATTGCTGCAAAGCATCTTAAAATGAAAGATAAGTCCACATTAAAGAAAATTGTAGGAGAATTTGATAATAAATCCAATCTAGCAGAATCACTCAGACTTATTCGAGATCGCAAGCGGTAGTCTAGCAAATGCAGTCCCAAGAAATTAATAGTAAAAACGTCTACGACAGAAGAAAAAAAATAAGCGTAAGTGATATAATATCAATGAAGCAGAGAAAAGAAAAGGTGTCTGTACTTACTGCTTATGACTATTCTACTGCATTGATCTGTGATAAAGCAGGCGTAGACGTTTTGCTAGTTGGAGACAGCGCAGGTATGGTAATGCTAGGATATTCAAATACAACTCCAGTTAATATGGAAGAGATGCTGCTATTCTGCAAGGCAGTTTCGCGGGCAACAAAAAGAGCAATGATCATAGCAGACATGCCATTCGGATCATATCAATCAAATGTCAGTGATGCAATAAAAAATGCTACTCAATTTATCAAAGCAGGTTGTGAAGCTGTAAAACTTGAGGGTGGGAAAGAGATAGTCGAAACCATTAGAGCTTTAGTTAATGCAGGAATTCCAGTTATGGGACATATAGGTTTGAAACCCCAGACTTGTAGTCTTTGGGAAGGCTATAAATTGCAGGGTAAGACAAAGGATTCAGCATTAAAAATAATTTCAGATGCAAAATGCCTAGAAAAAGCTGGAGTATTTAGTATAGTAATGGAATTAGTTGTAAGTGAGGTAACAGAGATAGTTTCCCAAAATGTTTCTGTCCCCATTATTGGAATAGGTTCTGGTTCTAGTTGTGATGGGCAGGTTCTTGTAATACATGATATGCTTGGAATTTATGAAGATATTAAACCAAAGTTTGTCAAACGTTATGGAGAACTTTCTAAGTTGATCCTAGATGCCATTTCCCAATACACAGCTGATGTTAAATCGAGTAAATTTCCAGAAGAGCAAAATATCTTCCATATGAGATCTGAAGAATTCAAGGAACTAAACAAGGTCTTGAAGAAGAAGAGAGAGAAGAGAAAATAGTTTTTAAAATGAAATATAAGAAAAAAATTGGTGATGATAATATAAGAAGAGAACGCCATCCGTCCAAAGATATTACTGCTATAGAAGGTAACGAAATAGAAGGAAAGAAAATAGTGCTCTGCATAACCGGTAGCATAGCTGCATATAAAGCGATCGACTTGTCGCGTATGCTTATGCGACATGGTGCTGATGTTTACTGTGTGATGTCAGAAATGGCAACATCAACATTGCTTACTGCAGATATGATGAAATGGGCTACAGGCAATAAAGTAGTTACAAGGTTAACAGGAGATCTTGAACACATCTTTCTGGCTGACTATAATATGTCTGACTTAATTATCGTTTATCCGTGTACAGCCAATACATTAGGAAAAATTGGCAATGGAATTGATGATACACCTGTCACC
>JBKOWU010000353.1:0-14851 GCA_046724555.1 Thermoproteota archaeon
GGCCCAGCATATTATAGAACAAGTTGTCGACTCAGTTGCAACAGCGAAAGGTAAAAAAGGTTAGAGAAAAATGAGTAAGAACGTTGAGGAGAAGGTTGTTCCTGCAGAGGTTATCCAAATAGTAGGCAGAACAGGTATTGCAGGTGAGGTAATACAGGTTAGGGTCAAGGTATTGGAAGGCAAAGACAGAGGTCGCATTCTAACTAGAAATGTGAAAGGATCTATCAGAATGAACGACATTCTAATGCTCAGAGAAACAGAGCGGGAAGCTCGGAAGATAAAGTAGAACTTATCCTAAGGTGAAACAAGAACATGAGTAAGACAGCAGCATCTCTCCGCAATTGCTATTTCTGTGGCAGAAGGATAGTAACAGGTAAAGGAACAATGCTTGTAAGAAATGATGGGTCCATCCAATGGACATGTTCGAACAAGTGCAAAAAAAATCTTCATAAACTAAAACGTGACCCAAGAAAGATGAAATGGACAAATAAATATGTAAAGGGCGGCATTAAGGTAAAGAAATAGCAATGCTATGACTACCGAAGAAACTCTGATAGTAATCAAGCCAGATGGCTTTGAGCGCAACTTAACTGGAAAGATCCTCACACGTTTAGAGGATAAAGGATTCAAGATTAAAGATTTAAAGTTATTTAATTTCACGATACTAAAGGCAGAGGAATTTTATTCGTCTCACAAAGGGAAACCATTTTTCGATGAGCTGGTATCATTTATTTCATCCGGCCCGGTGGTGGCCTGTATTCTGGACGGAAATAATGCAATCAGTACAGTTAGGCTTCTAATAGGATCGACGAAATCATTTGAGGCTGCGCCAGGCACTATCAGAGGTGATTTTGGGCTTGGTATAACAAACAATATTATTCATGCATCTGACTCATCTGAAAGCTTCATAAAAGAGTCTAGAGTCATTTTCAGTTAGGTGCAACTCCGACAGCCAGTAGTAGTAGTATTGGGTCATGTAGACTCTGGGAAAACTTCATTGCTGGATAGGATACGAGGTACTGCAGTTCAAGAGCGAGAAGCTGGAGGAATTACACAGCATATAGGAGCAAGTTTTTTTCCAATCGAAACAATCAGGAATATTACCGGTCATCTTTATAGCAAGATTTCTAGATCCGAAACTCAAATTCCCGGTCTATTAGTGATCGATACTCCAGGTCATGAAATCTTTGCAAATCTCAGAATGAGGGGTGGATCTGCAGCGGATATTGCTATAGTAGTTGTTGACGTTAACAAAGGGTTCGAGGCTCAAACAATAGAAAGCATAGAGATCCTAAAAACAAGAAAAGTCCCATATCTTATTGCACTAAACAAAGTAGACATGATCAGTGGGTGGCGAAAAAGCGGTATGCCTTTCATTATTGAGGAAATGAAAAAGCAGGATCCAATCATACAGGAGGCGATAGACATCAAGATATATGACGTTGTGGGATCGCTTTCAAGATTAGGATATAATTCCGAGGCTTTCTGGCGCGTAAAAGATTTTACTAAGGAACTAGCGATTGTGCCGGTTAGTGCTGCTACAGGAGTTGGTATTCCAGAGCTGTTAGCGGTACTCATTGGACTATCTCAGCAGTACCTCGTAAAGAGATTAGAGCAACACAAAGTAGGAGCGAGAGGAATTGTACTTGAAATAAATGAAGAAGTAGGTCTTGGTCCATCTGCAAACGTTATTCTGTTAGACGGTATTTTAAAACATGGCGATAGCATAGTAATAGCAAAAAGAGAAGGTGCGATTATCACTAAGATCAAGTCCATCCTACTACCAAAACCTCTTGATGAAATGAGGGATCCTCGAGATAAATTCAAACCAGTAGACCAGGTAATTTCAGCAGCCGGTCTTAAAATAACTTCCCCCGATTTAAATGGGGTTCTCGCGGGTAGTCCTTTATATACCATTGAAAAAAAGGATGACGAAAACACTCTAAAGCAAATGGTAGAATCTGAAGTTAAAAGTGTGATATTGAATACTGATTCAAATGGGGTAATTCTGAGATGTGATACAATAGGTTCAATAGAAGCAATCATTGATCTTCTGAAAAGGGCAGATATTCCCGTGCGAAGTGCAGATATTGGCCACATCACCCGCAGAGATATTATTGAGGCTTCAGCAGTGAGAGAGAAAGATAGATACTTAGGTGTTGTACTAGGCTTCAACGTTAAGGTATTAGATGACGCAGAGAAAGAATCCTATGAACGCAATATAAAAATATTTAATGAGCGAATAATATATAATCTTGTCAGAAATTATACAGATTGGGTCACATATCAGCGAGAACATGAAGATTCAATTCTGTTTAATGAGATACCGCCTATCTGTAAATTTCAATTTATGAGAGGATACATATTTAGACGAAATGATCCGGCAGTGTTTGGAGCAGAAATTCTTGTTGGGAGACTCCGTCAAAAGGTTACGGTCGTTAGCGAGGATGGTAAAAAGATTGGTACTGTACAACAGGTACAAGAAAACGGCAAAGCTATCGAAGAAGCTATGAAAGGAATGCAAGTTGCTGTCTCGATAAAAGGACCAGTTATTGGGAGGCAGCTTAACGAGGATGATATTCTCTATACGGATTTGAATAGCAGGCATGCAAAAATATTAACAGAGAGATTTAGCCACAGACTAAACGAAGAAGAGAAGCAAGTATTTGATAGAATAATTACTATGAAGAGGAAATCGGATCCTGCTTATGGTTATCTTTGAACTCCCTTTTTTCGTACCTCATCTATTGGTATTTTTGTAATAGCCCTTCAAGTCCTTTTTCTCCTACAGCACCTACTGCTCTGTCTACAGCCTTACCGTTCATAAATATAATAAAGGTCGGGATTGCATATACATCGAATCGCATTGCTATGCCTTGATTATCATCTACATTTAGCCTTCCAAATGTCACCTTTTCGGAGTATTTTTTGGCTAGTCTATCAAAGATAGGAAGCATAAATTGGCATGGTCCGCACCAGGTTGCCCAAAAGTCTACCAAAACAGGTCTGTTGCCCGATATTGTTTCATCAAAATTTCTCTCAGAAAGCTCCGTTAAAGTTTGATTACTACTGACGTGGGTACTAGAGACCCTCTTTTCTTCACTCATGCTATAATATGTCTAAGGTGGTAATTGATATATAAGATTTTTTGAATTTGTAGTTATTGAGCCTATATGGCTATCTGTACCCTCCTCGGAAGCAAACCCCTTTTTATCACAAATGTGACAACGTCATTGTAAGAAAGATATTAACGTGCTCCTAATTAATATTGAGTGTAAATAAGTCTAAAGATCAACTAGAAATCTAGTAATGAATAGATTTTTTTCTTTGTCTTGTTTAATTTGCATTTCATGGTAGGTCACAGCTTTTACTTCCACCTTGAAACTATGCTTCTTTAAATCAAGTCGCTCCCCTCTAACTTTAGAGCGTAGGAAATAGGCATCGCTATCATCCATATTATTAGCATGAGAAATCATCACCTTGAAACATGACAATATGAAGTTGTCGGTCAGAACTATCAACATGACTTTTTCTAGCCAGTCATATAATAGACTGTGAAGATCATATCCATTTGCTTCAATTTTTACTTCTAGATCAGCCGAAACATTGCTGAGGTCGAACATGGTATTAACAAGACCATATGCAGAATTTTCAAAAGCTTCATCAAGGGTACTGCCGTAGGCTTCGATTAAAGCATCTGTCATATGATCAAGATATCTAAATCCTCCTGGCACAGACTATTTTTTATGGGCCACTTTATAATTGATCGTAAAATCTAAATGTCAACAATTGTTTTTCTCCTCTGTGAATTTTGATCTACCTCGTGGAATGAGAGACCTCGAATCAGATGAATCTCATAATATCGGCTATGTCAGGGAAAAGTTCCTCGAATGCATCTCATTATTTAACTTCAAACTTATGGAGCCTTCTCCTATAGAAATGTTGTCTACTCTTGAGACAAAAGGTGGCCCAAATATTTCAAATGAAATCTATAACTTTACCGACAAAGCTGGTAGAAAAATAGCATTAAGGTTTGATCTCACCATGGGATTGACTAGATTCGTGACTTCAAGAAGAGATCTAAAAATGCCAGTCAAGGTTGCTGCTTTCGGTGGGGTTTGGAGATATGATGAACCGCAAGCAGGACGGTATAGGTATTTTCATCAATGGGACATCGAAATATACGATTCATTTAGCAATGAATCTGATGCTGAAATAATAGAATTTGTTTCGATGTTTTTCAAAAAATTAGGACTTGATGTTTGCATCGAACTAAACGATCGGCAACTAATGGAACAGTTTGTAAGGCAAAGACTGGGCGTTGAAGATGAAGATAGAATCCTTGAAATGTTCAGGGCAGTTGATAAGGTGCCAAAGAAAGGTGCAGATAGAGTTCTCAGAGAATATAAGGATAAGATTCAGTATTCATTACTTCAACGTCTCATAGATCTATCTAAAACAAAAGGCTCGGTAGACGAAGTAGTACAATCACAAAGAGATTTGGCCGAATATATGGAGAAAAGCAGACTTGTAGAATTGATAGATTCATTGAAGTCAAGAAGAGTAGATAACGTACGAATCAATTTAGGGATCGTACGTGGATTGGACTATTATTCAGGTATGGTGTTTGAGACCTTTGATCCTTTGACTGAAACTGGAGCGTTAGTAGGAGGAGGAAGATATGACAACCTGAGCAAAGCTTTCGGCAGGAAAGATATTGGAGCCACTGGCGCAGCGGGAGGAGTTGAAAGGCTGATGCTGGTTTTGGGAAAGCATGGAATTTTGAGGCTAAATCAGGCTCGTGTGGCATATGTTGCGTATACCTCAAATGGTGTATCCAAGGATGCACTGCAAGTCGTGTCAATTCTACGTAATAATGGAATCACGACGGACTATGATCTTCATGGAAGAACACTGAGAAAACAACTTGATGATGCGTCTGTAAAAGGTGCATTTGTAACAGTGATAATATCTCCTGATGAGATTGAAAGGGGCCAAGTCACAATACGCTCAATGAAAGACGGCGGAGAAAGTAAACAGCGAATAAGAGATATAGTAAAAGACGTAAATGAACTATTGCTACAATCATAGATTGGGTGAAGTATTTGCAACTGCAAAGGTACACTTTACGATGCATTTAGTTTCTTTATCCTTAGCTTTTCATATCTGAAAAAGGCTTTAATCCATAGCTTCAACTTATAATTGATAAAATAGGTATGCACGCGTCTATTAGCATGACTTCCACCTACTCAAGGAGGAGTTAGTAACAAAATTCAATCTGCGGAAATGGTCGCTAGAACAGAACTATCCACTCACGAGAATATACCTGAACAACATATAAGATAAGCCAATAAAGTGCCGGCACTTTCGATTCTTCGTTGTCTTATCATGTTTTCTAATTCCTCGACAGATATAATTTCTGTTCTTATTATGTCTTCTCCGCCATCATGATTAGCTTTTTCCTCACTGAGATCACATGCTCTGAAGATATAGACAAGCTGACTAGATTTGCTAACAGATGGGTGGTATGTATACATGTATTCAATTCTGTTAGCGATATAACCTGTTTCCTCTAACAATTCTCTTTTTGCTGTGTTCGCAGCAGCTTCGCCATATTCTATATGACCTGCAGGAAATTCAAGTAGTACTTTTCCCAAAGGGTATCTGTATTGCCTTATCATCACAAGGTTATCTTTTTCAAGAAAAGGAACAATAACAACAACATCTGATGACTTGTACCACGTATAATCCATTACTTTGCCTGTTCTTGTCTCAACCTTGTCTTGATGCAATTCAATCCATGGATTTTGAAAAATGAGTTCCCTTTGTATTACCTTCCAATCTGACTTCATTCTATAAATCTATCTATATCAGTATGTTATTATTTAGTCATTATTATTATATTTATACATGCAGAATTAATCAATCCCATTAAATCTTCACCTCTGAATGGTTATTAGTCACAAGGACTCTGACAATTTAATCGTAATTGCTAATAGATTTCAATAAATGATAAGTGTCAGATCATATTATGTCTACTCCCTGCCTGCCGAACTAATATTTCAACATATTATATTTACAATGCCACGGTAATCTCAAATGAATACTAGTCTTGACTTTGACTTTGCTAAAATGCTCGGAGACTCAATAAATGATAAATGATAAAATAAATCAGTTTAGAGAGGAATGCATGAATATCATCATAATCCTATATTCAATCAGAGCTTATTAATTGAAATAGAGGAGTTAGAATGGGTTCAACTACGAATGGAGCATTTAGTGAATAGTAGAGTAGAAAAAGAAATAAACTAAACTAAAATGAATAAATGATTGTAATAAAAACTCCTAATATCAAAGCTAATTCTCCTGAAGTTAAAGAGGTCGTTGACTTTGCCGAGAGTGTTAAGTATATGCTATATGTTAAAATAAACCAGTTAGAATTGCTATGGTGAAATCAGAAATCAAATACATCTTTTGAGGACGCTATGTTCATGATAAGGATACAAGTTTTAGAATGGGTTCAAGGAAAAATACAGGATCTAATTCTGGATAATGTAACAACAGACTGGCCTGCATATAATGACGATTAATCGTAGAGTATAGTTAGTTAGAAAAAGTGGTTCACCGACCAAGCAACTAGCTAACCTCTACGGTTTGTTTGATAGGATACCTATGCTCAGGTGTCAACTAACTGTTAGCAGTAGTATTTAACAACTTTTGGACATTTATCTATCTCATCAAGCAAAAAAATTATAGCATTTATAACAACTTTATAAATATAATTATAGATCATAGTTTATATGGGGCAAGATCACGGTAGTTTAAAAAATTCTAGAAATTTGCAGTCAATAGATATGACAGAGCCTCGATATGTCGAAGGAACTAGTACAGAACATAGATTGATAGTACGAATTAACGGTACTTTGCCTGATGTTTCTATCTTGGGAAGCGAGAGTAAATCAGAAAGGGCAGAAGAGGTAAGGAGACAAGGTATACGTACGAATACCTCATGTTCGCTATATGCCCGTGTTAATCACAATCGCCAAGTCTTTCATGTGCTTGTTGATATAGGCGAAGGCGTAACAGACAGCATAAAGAAAGGACCACTTGAGCTTGGATTTAGTTCTAGTGCAACTGTTCCTGATGCTTTGTTGATAACTCATTCTCATGATGATCATGTTAAAGAACTACCCATACTTGTACAAAAAATAATCGATAATAATGATTTATCAAGGGATCTGAAAATTTTCTGTACCTTGGAATGTTGGGATCAAGTTGTTGAAAAGTTCCCACAACTGTCCAACAGATCTAATAAAGGTAATATCATATCTTTTGTCAGAGTGGAACCAAATAGAGCATTTGAGGTGGGTCCATTCTCTGTAATACCCGTTTTGGCACATCATGGAGATAATTCTCCAGTTGGATCTGTGATTTATATATTAAAGTATCTAGATAAAAAAGTAATAATTGGATGGGATTTTCTCTCACTTGCTAATGTAGATGAGAATTCGCTATGGAACCCGGATCTTTTAATTTTAGGTACCCAAAATTACAATGCACATCCAGAGGCTGGGATGATATCTGTTAGTGATGCATATGATATAGTCAGAAGATGGAATGCAAAAGAATGCTACGTAGTACACTACGCAGGCTTGCATGACTTTGAAGAAGCATCAAACCAGTGGTTTAGAGGTCCTGTCAAGGCTATGAAAACAGAGGAGCTTCAGAAAATGATAGATGAGCACCTGCGAGTAACTGGTGATAATGGCAAATTTAGAATAATAGTAGGCAAGGAAGGGATGATTTGGATTGGAGAAGACAAACAGAAACTGCGAGCTATCGATGACAGCACTTCTATAGGTAACGTAATTGAAGTTGAGAGTCTTCAGAAATACATCATTAAAATGGAAAGTATAGAAACAGATCATAAACTTAAGCTTATGATAGAAGACAGTATTAACAGGTTTAACTTTGAATTCGATAATCCTACTAAAGACGTAAACAATGATTATGCCCTGCTTGGCCGAGGAGTTAAGGGGATGTTGGCTAAAGGACCAGAGTTAAGAATGGAAATAATCCCTACACAGTTGCAAGAAGCATCCTATGCTATCAGAATCGTAGTATTCAAAGGAAAGAAAAACCTATTCAAAGATGATATACTGCTACATAACGTAGATGCGCATAGACTAAGGAGATACGTTAGAGAAAATTTTTGATCCCAACAACAGTCAGACATTTATGCGCTAACAAGATACTATATATGATAGCTTCACAATATTAAACACATTCGCACGACATGTTTTATCTCTTTTAAACAGGCTTGTATATGCAATTTTTGAAATATTCTTGATTTCGTCAAAATAGAAAATTACATGGCGAATATTCCAAAGTGACTTTAAAGCCTACATTAAGAAATTCCAAATATAATGCACCGCCCCTAGAGGAAAACACAGGTGCGTGACTAAATAAACAATTAGATTTTGTTAGATAATTCTAATTATAATGCTCAACGTATGGTAGTTGTGTTAACTACCGGGATCATTTCAGCATTAGATAGGATGTTATATGTGTTAGGACAACAAGCTCGAAGTGGGGTTAAATAATTAAGTCTATATTTGCGTGGTTAAACTACTCTATTATATGAAGAAGGAATTTATTGTCTCTAAAGTTGAGGCTCCGCAAGATGGCGGTCCATATATCTGCGTTGTATTGACAGATATCAAAGGAAATTTTACTCGCACTAGAAGACAACAAGGATTCCCAGAAAATCCATTTGGTATAGCAACAATACCTATTAGTTCTCTAGATGATTTAAGGAACCTGCCAAAAAAGATATCTGATGCAATAAATTCTGCGTATGGCAGCTCTGATAATAATGCACCATATGATTCCACTACCCTTAAGATGACTCAGAAAGAATTCCAGGAACTTGGTATTAAAGAAGGAGATAAAATTACTCTAGAAATCAAAATATCCAACAGTGATATTGTGAATGGGCTCCACAATAGATAAGCTTATGATAATATAGAAGCATTTTTTTAAGCAAGAGCAAAATTGGTGTGTCCTGCTAAACGCTTATCAGAGCGTATGTTGAATCCAAAACGATTCAATCTATGGAATACACACAAACATCTCCTGAACGATCTGACGACATAGAGAGAAGGAGGTTACTTGAAATAATATATAAAAACGGCGTATATGCCTTAACAAGGTCCGAGTTAGAACGACTGCATACGTTGATAGAACTAAAGTCTTATGGAGAGAATAGAAAGGCAAACAGATCAAAAAAGAAACTGCTTAAGAAAATAAATATTGCAATTTATGAATGTTCTCAGGAAGGTCAGCATGAATAGCTTGGCATATGAACGATATTTTATTTTATGATATAGCTTACGAATCACATCATCGTCATCTGATACAATAAATCTCAAATGAAATTCATAAAATTGCTTTCACAGGTCTAGGGTACATAACTGAGTCAATAAATCAAAACAATTTGAAAATGTTATACGATAATATCTTGAACAGATCATTGATAACATTGTATGCTATTTTTTGTCTGGAAAGCTATGTAATTGAGCTGTAAAACATCTGAAACATTTCTTTGGTTCATTATCACTCAAATAGCATATGTAAAAGCACTTAGAACACTGTAGCCTATTAAGACTACCAGCCAGTTCTAGTGAACCTTGAGACCGTGTAATAACTGACTGGGAAGTTAACTGCTCCAACACGCGACTGATCATAACAGACATCTTATTTACATCTGAATTTCTATATCTCAAATACACATTTATCATTTCTTCAGGAAGACTTTGTATATCAAACTTCCTCTTACCATGACTCAAATTCCTGAACAAATGATCACGTAAGTACCATTCAAGTTCCATGAGATCGGTTGCACTCATTCAGTGAAACTTGATCGATGCAGAATAAAAAGACATGTATAAAAAAGCAGATTTAGAATTTTTGCTGCTATTGAAACAATCTCTATGGAAATTTTATACTCATGAAGTTCGCTACATTAATCACATGTCGAATCACAAATTTAAAGCATGTGGCATTTAACCATTCTTCAAATCACTTTTAAGCTTACTTGATTCTTTTATACTATCAATTTGGATGTTATCACTTCGTGTTATCAACTTTGAAAGAGACGGTCTAGCATCTTTTCCCAAAATTAGTGCTTTTTTACCCCTTCTCAAGAATGAGAGAGTTAGACCATTCTCTGTGAGTCTTTCCGCAAATTCCTTTGCGGTATTTAGCTTATCAAATAGTCCTGTTTCATCTTCAGGCGTTCTGAAGAGCATCGGCTCCAAAAGGTTGACATTAATGCTATCCTTTTCAAGCTCTACCTCTGCGGCCAGCTTTTCATTAATCACGATCTTGATTTGGCCGCCCGTGACACTTTTCATGGATCTAGTAACTAAATCTGCCACATGATCCTCCTCATCAATATGAAGATGATCCTTTCCTAACATATCTTTAACTTATAGTGTCTGATTTATATGAATTTTGGTGCCGTTCGAAAATGGCATTTTTTAATAACCAACACACAGGTATAAACAGCTATGAACTCAAATTGCAATATTGTTACCTTTTCACTCAAAAAGCATTTAAATTTATAATATCCTTATCCCTGACGTTCATGCATTTAGACTCCTTTTTGTCCTATTCAAATATTAGATTAATTGCCAAGAATTATTCTCTAAATGATAAAAAAATGGCAAGCTAGAAATTAATTAATTAACACGCACAGCCTTTCAGGTTAATGAATACTATACAAGAGAGGAATTATAATTGTACTCATAGAATCATCATTTTAATGGTAACTGTTTTAGTATTGTCGTTATCATCCACGAATATTAGAATGAATTTTCATCAAGTTGCACTGGCAAAAGATGCCACTAACACTAGTAGCGATGCTGCTCCAGGCAAGGCTGCGAGCCAAAATGCTGAATCTCTTGTTAGGTCTATTATGGACCCTTCCTCCTTAATGTCCTCTGTTATCAATGAAACAGGCGGCAATAGCAACCAATCAAGTCATGCATCTGTTAAAAATTCGACAGGTAATGATAATGGCAACAATAGCAAGACCTCAGCACATGAACAATCTTTGGCAAAAACTGGGAATTCATCAACCTCGACACAATCTTCCTCAGAGTTATCCTCAGTTGACAAACTACAACGCAATACTACAGAAAATACAGTTACACGAAATGTTGACACATTAATGTTAGCTCATCAAATAATTCCACCAAGAGACTTTTTACATCTATACGGTACTGACCCCTATACCATAATAACTGGACATGTATCTGCAAAAATTCCGTGTGATGCAAATTCTTCATCTTCATTGCAAATGCTTGTGGGACACTTGCCACAGCTCAAGCCACTTCAACTCGATCCAATCAAGGAATTGTCTAAACCTGGATATTTGTGTATGTACGGGGGAAATGTTGGCTCACCAGTAAGCTCAAATGCAACTAGCATTGATACAGCGAAAAATAATCTTAACACAGATTTGATACTTCTCAATCCAACCGACTATCGAATAATACTGCCCAACACAAGTACGGTGGTAATAAGTGTCGAGCAGGGGCCGCCATGAGTCCGATTAACAACTGTAACACAGACTATAATTTCCAAATTGATCAGTATATGACAATAAGTAATATTCAAGGTCAGATATTCTATAATATGGATTTATTACCCATTTTATATGTGAATATAGATGCCATCATTAATCAAAAAAGGTTCTGTTAAATAAATTCTTAGCGAATATCATAGACAAGATATAAAATGATACTTATCGAAAGAAAACTATTATAACTGTGTTGTTATTGTTTTGGATCTTGACACTATCAGAATATAAATGCTTTTGTTGCCGCTAATCTTAATCTTATTGGAATCCATGGCACATGTTGGTTTATCATGGCAATGACGACATCATATCCTCGCTGCATGTTATTGGTCTTGACACTCATAATACTCTATTTACAAATATTGAATAGGACGTAGCAGGAAACAGATTTTTCTCTTTATCTTGCAGATATAAAACTACTGTATAGACTCCCTCCTTCTTTAAGATTGGAGAAATATCGAATTTAATATCAACTGATTTACTATCTACATGCCACTTATCTGCCGGTAACGGAGAATAATATGATAAAGATATTCCCATAGCAGAGTAAATGTTGCTCCTGAGGTACTCAAACCACTCATTGAAATCCATGGGGCTAAAAACGAAACCGACAAGCTTTCCTAATTCATATGATTTATCATCCTTGTGCTTTTCATACTGTGTATAACTCGGTGTTTCATCATAGTAAATATCTAGACCATAAAGGCTAATGTCACTGCTGATGCGTGATAGCAACTGTCCGGATATCTTAACACGTCTATCGTCATTGTCGTGAATAAATGGCTCGTTGAAATGAATGTAATTATTCTCAAAATTCTGTACCATTGCAAAATAATCTTCATCATAAGCAATACCTATGCTAGCATGGGTATGATATTTATAGAGGATATCCTGTCTGTGAAGATCTTTACAGCATAACGAGTCATTATACATCATTGTCCGTTCTGCGGTGTCTATTGCTCTATATGGATTTATCGTATGGCCATAATTTGATTCGGCTGCAACATTCTGTGATACACCTCCACTGCCATTGTATACAGAATATAGCATGTAAGGCTTCATACCATCAGTGGTCCAGTGGCCAATATGTCTGGCTTTCAGAATATTTTCTGCCTGAATTTGAGCAGCCGGATTGCGACTGAGTTGAATAGGGGATAAATTGAACCTTGATCTGTCTTCGTTTATTTTGTTTAAAGTATACTGTACCAGATCTGCTATATACTTTGGTTCTTGTTCTTCTAATCCTTTGGCTCTTAGTTTCGATATATAAAAACTGTTAGGCATGTTAGCATTACTATTGTTATTATAATTTCTTGAAAGTCCACCCGATGCGAATACAACAGCTGTAGCAATTAATATAACAGAGATTGTTGCAATAACAAAGGTCTTCTTGCCTATTCTTTTATTCTGTCTGTTGGTAGTGTGTATAATACCATAGTAAGGATTCTGACTACCACATCGTGGGCAGAACTGTATAAATGCTCTAAATCGACTATGACAGTTCCTACAGTCTATCCATCCTTCCATGATTTTTATTTTTGAATCTTCATTATATACATATATGAATACATCTTAATAAAATAACAGCTGTGACATAGATATGAAACCTCGTGTCTTGTAGAGACGGAGTAGAAGTACACTTGTTAAACTCAAATAGATAATTGGATCTCTAATAATTGTGTTCAATTATGGTTCAATAAGTATTTCTTTTAATTTCTCTTTGCTTAGTTTTTCTCGTCTTGCCTAGATCTCGAGAACATCTGTGCTTGTACTTCTCATAGTAGCATCATCTTCTTTAATCTGGGGGTTAACTGTCTCTATCTTCTTTGCCAGTTCAATAACTTTGGATTTGCAAGTAATTGATTAATTTGTTCTAGCTCTGAACCCGATCTAATTATTATCCCTCTTTTCTTTGTAGCTGTACTTTCAGGATTAACCTCTATACCGATGGACGATAGACTTTTTTTGAAGGCTGGTAATTTTAATAGAGATACTCCTTGTATGTTCGTAGCTCTCTTTTCCCAATTTTGACCTTCTCTTAAGAATTGAGCTAGTTTGTCATTAACATCTGCTGTCATTATATATGTATATTATATTATACATGTATCTATTTTAAATTTTTTAGAATAGTCTCATAATTTAATCAACTATAAGTCGTACTATCAATGTCTGATGAAGCGCAATCATCATCCGCTTGGCTGATGATGACATAATGCATGTAGAGCTGCTTTGCCAGATTAAATCTACACACGAGGTTTATCCTTAATGATAGTAATAGATCACATACAGAAAGAAGTCGTGAATGATTTTTTTATGATATATGAAAATTATATTCGTCCCCTTGTTCTAGATTAGCAGGCTCTTTTTGCGGATATTTCAATAGCAAAAAATTAATGTGGGGATTTTCTTGGGAATCGCGCAAGATACGAACACCTTTACAGCATTACAGGTTGCTTTCTTTATTTCCGTTATCCTAGTTCAATTATTTTTCCCGTAGCTATCTTCAAGAGTCATAATCGTATTCTTCTGAAAAACTATATTCAGTGTATATTCAGTGTGTTAAGTAACAAATAAGAATTGAATGAAAGTATTATCAGTACAAAGATTATAGAAAGCACTGTGCTAATGTTTCTGTTAACAAATTCACCCATTAATGTTTTGTTCCTGGATATAATTACAAGAGGAATCATGGGAAGAGGAATCATGAGACTGAGTATACCTTGACTGTATACCAAAATGTTAAGTGGATCAAGGCCTAAAAGTATTGCTATCGTAGTAGGGATAACGTTGACAAACGCCCAGACGCCTTGGGCCGAGCTTTGAGTGGTGTTAATAAAGGTAGTCATACTTATAAAACTTAGCCTTGGCTAAGAAGATTAGCAAAACCTAAATAGAACTAAAGTAAGCTATAAGACAAAGGATATTGTTAAAGATATCAAAAGCAGATACAAGCATCAGTGAAAACCGGCTAAAGTCTATTCGTAATGCTCATAATAAAAGGAATGCAGGGCAGGAACAACAACAAACAGGTAGAATGGAAGACTATCTAGAAGTCATTTATGAATTGATTCGGCAGAAAGGTTATGCTACAGCAGTAGATATTTCTGAGTCACTTAGCGTCAGTTCTCCCAGTGTAACCAAGATGCTAAAGAGATTAGATGAGAACAAATACTTACGCTATGAGAAGTACAGGGGCATAAGTCTTAC
>JBKOWU010000047.1:0-2838 GCA_046724555.1 Thermoproteota archaeon
CTCTAGTACAATTCTCAGGACCATCTAAATGCGAACGTACCATCTGTTTTGCTTTTAGTTCAGGTAGTTTTTCACTAGATATATAACCACATTTTTTGCAGGTTATGATATATAGCCAGTTTACCAAGACTAAAATAAATGACATAAAATCGATATAACTAGCTAACTATTTTTTAGCTACCTTCTATGAATAATTATTTTTTCTGTGCGTGTTGCGGAATGCAGCTAAGGCTAACATCGAGTGGTAGAAAATGTAAAGAAATGCTTAAGAGAAGAGCCAGTAATAGAGTGAGGGTTGTATATCCAATTTGAAAGTAATGCGAATTGTCTTAGCAATGCTATCTGATGTATGTGATACATATGATACTCAAAGGCAACTGGACCTTTCGTTCTTACTGTAGCATTAGCAGAAGGTTGTTTGGTTTTAGACTCACTACATTCTAGTTCGATGGTAGCGCTAGTTTTGCCTATTGGTTGTTGATGGTCAGTGTCTTTTTGCATTAAACATAAACCATAAGATGAGAATTCTATATATATTTTTCTTAATTATTATATTAATTACTAGTTACTATAGTAATTACTAAATATTTTGGTTATATCGAATATTTTGCCCCAAAAATAGTAATTTGTCTGTGCATACGTATTTTTTAGGTTTAATCACCAAAATAAACAGATTCTGGTGCTATCTTAGCATTTAGGCCCAGTTTACACGCTTTTCTGGCTAGATGGCAGAATAACTATTGCATACTAGGCTAGAACTCAAGCATAACCAAATTACAACAATATATGGTTTTCTTGTCAATTCGGTAGCATCAATGATGCGTCTAGGAAAATTACAAGGTAAGCAGAAAAGAAAGATGACTTTATTATTACCCACAATATTGTGCACTTGGTTAGTATAAGATGGAATTTGACAAATTATGGTATGAAACGCAAATAGGTCACATCTACATCGATAAATTGTAGTCGGCCAAACACTTCGTGCAATTTGAAACACTGAAAAATGTTTTCATTGCTCTGTTCCTACTAACTGCAATTTACTTAGCATTTCTGGCTTTAAATTTTACAGCAATGGTTGAATACCAACAAGAACGTTTTCTATGCTAGCCATACGTTCTTTGACTGATTGCAAATCTTCATCCTTCTCTTGCTGTTCCTGTAGCACATCTGATAACCTGCAAAGGAAATTAGCATTTTGCATTTGCTGCACCATTTAGCATCTTGAGTAGGCATATAAGTATGATATAGCTAGCGTAACGTGCTAATAATACTTTGTATAAAGCAATATTATAATAATATAATAATATTTGGAATTCGTAGGAAAACTAAAGGCTCATAATCTAAAACAATGGATAATACAAGTTCTGCGTAGTAGCAGATTCAAAATGCATTAAAAGACACAGATTTGCAAATAATTCAAATTAGTCACTTTGATAAGTTAAAATGAAGAATCTAGCAGAGTTAGATCAATTTGCATATACCAAGAATTGTTATAGCAGGAGTAACTAGTGGAGTAGGCAAGACTACTATAGCTGCTGCTGTCATGTATATACTTAAAAGAAAAGGCTTGCAAGTACAGCCCTTCAAAGTCGGTCCAGATTTTATTGATCCCAGTTATCATACTTACATAACTGGCAGGCAATCACGCAACCTAGATACATGGATGATGGGCATAAACGGCATTTTGGAATGTTTTGATAATGCATCATTTGGAGCTGATATCGCAGTGGTTGAAGGTGTTATGGGCCTTTTTGATGGAATGTCAGGAAGGCATGATTTCGCAAGTACAGCCCAAGTGGCCAAGATACTTGACTCGCCCGTGATACTTGTTATCGATGCTGGAAAAGCGGCACGTTCTATTGCAGCCATAGCAATTGGTTTTCTTCATTTTGATAGGAAAATAAAAATAGCAGGAGTAATTTTAAATAATGTAGCTGGAGATAAACACGCAAATTTTATCATAGATGCTTTTGCTGACAAGGTTAAAGTTCCTATAATAGGAATAGTCAGACGAAATAACAAAATTACTATGCCAGAGCGTCACTTAGGTCTTATTCCTGCTCATGAGTTAGAAGAAAAGCAAAAGACGTCAATTATTAAGTCTGCAAAAATAGTAGCAGAACAAATCAACCTTGACAAAATAAGGGATCTGGCAGGAATACGCAGGAATAATTATCATCTACTACAACATATGCAACAAGAAAAACACATCCACGGTGATCAAAAAATAAAATTAGCAGTAGCGGTAGATGAATCATTTAACTTTTATTATACTGATAACTTTGATGCTTTGAGAAAACAAGATACACAACTAGTTTTTTTCAGTCCAGTAAATGACAATAAGTTGCCTGAAAATGTATGCGGAATTATCATAGGAGGCGGCTTTCCAGAAGTATTGGCAGATAAACTTGAAAAGAACCAATCAATGATAAAATCTATTTCAAAAGCAGCGGAGAATGGGATCCCAATTTATGGAGAATGTGGAGGACTAATGTACCTTACTAGATCAATTAGAGGCTATAAAAGAGACGAAGGCAAAAGACGAAAGATGGTCGGATTAATAGAGGCAGATACTTTCATAAGTGGTAAATTGACATTAAATTATACTGAAGCAAACTCTAATGCATCCATTTTCGGCAGGATGTCTAAGATCAGAGGTCACGAATTCCATTATTCAATGATTGAAAATATTGCGAAAGATTCAAAATTTGCGTATAATATGAAAAAGGGAAATGGAATAGATAATAAAAAAGATGGTTTCATTGTATACAATTCTATGGCATCTTATATGCATCTCCATTTTGCTGATAGTAGACTTCCAAAGAGATTTGTTGAAAC
>JBKOWU010000362.1:0-9875 GCA_046724555.1 Thermoproteota archaeon
ATTCAGGATGCCACAGACTAAACCAATTGTAAGTATAGAGAATGTTGTTGCTTCTGCGACCGTAAATCAGACCGTAAACTTAAACTTGATCACCCAAATCTTTCCCGATGTAGAATATCATCCCGATCAGTTTCCAGGGCTCGTTTTTAGATTAAAATCCCCGAAAACAGCCACACTAATTTTTAGTTCCGGCAAAATGGTCTGTACTGGAGCCAAGTCAGAGGAGCAAGCGATTAAAGCAGTAAAAAATGTAGTTCAAAAGTTGAAGAAGGGTGGAATCCCAATTGAACATGAGCCACAGATAGAAATCCAAAATATTGTTGCTTCTGCGAGTCTTGGTGGAAAAATTCATCTTGAGCTTGCTGCAAGGGTTCTTCCAAGAAGTATGTATGAACCGGAGCAGTTCCCAGGCTTGATACATAGAATGCTAGATCCAAAAACAGTGATCCTATTATTCGCTAGTGGGAAGCTAGTGTGTACTGGAGCCAAAAAAGAAAGCGAAGTATACAGAGCGGTCCATAATTTGCACACTCTGTTAGAGGAAAAGAATTTAATGATCTATGAAGGTTAAATACTCTTTCGTTTGTTGCTATGAAATATCGCTGTTAAGATTACTTGGTAGTTGATCCTTCCTTTTTATCTGAATGTTAAAGATTATCTTATTGCTAGTATTAGGACATTTTTTCTCTTAACTGATATAGTACACAAAAGTGTTAACCATCTCTCTCAAGAGGATTACTTTGAAATATTTCTAACTATTTGTATTACCAAGGATTCACCATATGCCAGAACTGTGGTTCAAATATGGCATCACTGATGTCGTACTAAATATTAGGTATGAAAACTTGCTTAAGCATATTACAGCTTCAAGCTTTGCATTGTTATCAGAAGATCAAATAAAAAGTTGCCTAAACGACGTAGCACTAACTCAGGATACCATGATTTTCGCGTTGTCTGATACAAAGTCGGCTGCTATGGTTATCAGTATACTTGTTCAATTAGCACGTGCACAAGGGATACCAAGTATACGTGTCGGCGTATTACCAAGAATACAGAGTGTATTGAAAAGTAATCTTGCAGACAAGACCATCTTGATTAACCAGGTTGACCAAGATTCATTTCATAGTAAAATTAAGCATCACCGCCAAGTGATCTTCGTCTCTCAGATAACATATGATCCTCTTTTTGGATATAACGGCACTCCTACTATACTCGTGCGCAATTATATGCATGATTATATGTTAGAAGCTCTTAATGCGAGGCAGGACAATTTGCCGAAACCTGGTGCCATAGGGCCACCATTACAAGTTGTGCTTTCTAGCAATGAAGAGCTTCCTGCTAAATCAATTCAAATCATAGCTAATTCCTTTGGAATTGCTGGAATTTGCTACGGGAGTATTGTGGGTTCATTTGAAGAGGCAATTAGACATCTGAATTCTATCGCAGTGGTGAATGCAGATTTGACGAAATCAGCAATTATAAATACAAGCAGTGAAACGGGTCCGCATTCAACTCTTTTGGATTCCTTAAATTCATTATGGAATATAATTCACATTATTAAAGAAAATGGATCGGCAGTACTACTTTCTGAGAACTCTGGAGGGCTGGGAGGACGCGCACTAGAAATGTACGTTGAGGGAAGGTTGGATATCGAACAGTACAAACATAATCCACCAGAGTATATTGAAGGTCTCGAACATCTGATATATATTAAAGAATTATCTCAGAAATATCAGCTGGGAATCATGTCTACATTGCCACAGTATTACTTGAAGACTAAATTAGGTATCAAAACATATGGTGGTGTGAAAAACGTGATAGAGGAATTGCTTATTAAACATGGAAAAAACACAAAAATTCTGGTAGTGTCCGATCCCGATACCATGTTGCTAAGAGTCAATCCTAATCCCCTCTAAATTATTAGGTCTATATAATTTCAAAGCAATTGGTTTTATAACTAGTTCATTTTAAATTTGTGAGAATATTTGATTATTTTATTGTCGCGGACTAATATAATTTTGTATTAATAGTTATGTTGGCAAAGAAGTGTGCATCTCTTTTATCTGATAAGGTTAAATAATTTGTTTTGTCATATTCGAACAGTTGCAAACTGGCCTCAGAAGAGTCGGCGACTATATGATCCGCCGATGTGAAGAGAGAGATCTAAACTCCGTAGTTAATATCAATATGGCTACTCTTCCAGAACATTATTCTGATTACTTCTTTGAATCCTTACTCAGAGAGCTACCTGAGGCGTTTATTGTTGCAGAAGTTGATGATAAAGTGATAGGCTATATTATGTGTAAAATTGAATTCGGTTTCTCAAATTTTAGAAAATTAGGATTCGTGAAGAAGGGCCATGTAGTATCAGTAGCGGTTTTAGATCAACATCGCGGAAAAGGGGTAGGCAAAGCGTTGATGCTTGAGGGCATCAATGGTGTTCTTAGTAGAAAAAGCGACGAAATTTATCTTGAAGTTCGAGTAAGCAATACCCAGGCTGTTCGAATGTATCAGAGACTTGGCTTTCAGATAAAATCTCGACTTCGCTCCTACTATAGAGACGGAGAGGATGCATATCTTATGGCATTAGAATTTAGTTAGATATCTAAATAAGATGCTTCGAACGGCTAGAACGCATGAAAGAGATAAAAAATACTAGTAAGCTTGCAGGATTTGTTCTTTTGATTGTTTCTGTAGCTGCGTTTGTGATCTATGGCTATCTTCTACTGACAACAGAGTTTGGAATAGTGATCCTCAAACTTACTGTACTTGGTGCAGTTGCAACTTTATTAGGTGTATTGGGTTGGATAGGGTATACAATAGCTACGGCTCCACGATCTGGATAAAGCTGACCTAAGAGCGTTTGTTAGTAACGATAATGTCCGATACTGTCTGATACATACGGGGTCCTACCTCTCTCACAACCCTAGTCGAAACAATCCTATAATCGTGGTTGGTAAATGCATACTTTACGTCTAAAGCAGCGTTATCCAAAACAAGCTTTTTTGAAGTGGCCTTTATATGAGCGAAGTAATGAATCATGCCTTTTTTTTCTCTTAATGCCATTACAGCAGAATCTACAAATTCTTTTGCTTTTTCGGGTAACGGCATAAGAACTCGGGTAGATGTTCCTCTAAGCTGCTTGACGATGACTTCCCTTGCATCTCCGCAGATAGGTATAACACGTTCTTGTACTTTGTTTAATTCTGCATTGACAAGAGCTAACTCGTTAGCTATGGGATTGGAGTCAATGCTGTACACCTTGCATGTCTTGTTGTTTTTGGCAATAAGAATAGAATATGTTCCTACACCAGCAAACATGTTTGTAATAATTTCGTTGTCTGCTATCATCTTAGAGATTCGGATTCTTTCGGTCGACAGTCTAGGCGAGAAATATGTCTTCGAAACATCTACCTTAAATCTGCATCCATGTTCTTTGTATTCAGTAGTTGGACAATTAACTCCTGCTAGATACTCCAGGGTACGTAGTCTATAATCTCCTTGAACAGCGGAGGTTTGAGCAAAAATCGATTTAGCAGATTTTATCTTCATAAGAATTGTCTCGGCGATTATCTGTTTTTTTGAATTCAAGGAATCAGGAATCTTAAGTATAATAATGCTCCCAACTATATCAAATGCTGAATATAGTTTGGATATGTCTTCAGGGGGTAGAACATCCTTTAAGATAGTTTTTAATATGTGTGCCATAAATCAGGCAAACTAATTCTTCACGTAGTAAAAGTTACCAGATTCTTTTTGCATCCTATCCAATCTGCCACCTTCCTTATTTACTCGTGGTCTACCAGTATTTTCATCTCTTCTGTATGTTATAGACAGTGCCTTTAAGAACTTGTTCATACCTATCTCCTTGTGCAATGGCGGTCCAGCCGTGCCATTTAACCCGGGCTGTCCTTGGAAAATTACTAATGAATCTGCTACAAGATCTATTAACTGCATATCATGATCTATCACTATAGCCGATTTAGCATGCGAGCGAACAAAGCGTTGTAGAAATTTAGCAAGTGCGATCCTATCCTCTGCGTCTAAGAATGCAGACGGCTCATCTAACGCGTAAATATCAGCTTCGCGTAATAATGATACCGCGACTGCAACCTTTTGCAATTCTCCACCACTGAGGCTCTTGACATTTTTGTCGTATAACTTTTTCATTCCCATTGGAATCAAAATCTGATCTTCCATCACAGAATTTTCTATCTCTTTGCCATGTGCTACGTATAAAAGTGAACGCACTTCGTGATCATAATCTTGATTCAGGTATTGAGGTTTAAATGAAATTCTAGAAGCAACTTCTATGCTGCCTGAGTCAGGTTTCTCTGCTCCTGCCAACATCCTCATAAATGTAGTTTTTCCCAAGGCATTAGCACCTACCACGCCTAGGATCTCTCCTCTTCTCAGTTGGCCCGAGGATGCTCTTAACTCAAAGGACTCAAATGATTTTGCAATATTTGTATAACTAGCGACAACAAGATCTGAAATCGTATCTTGAACAGAACTCGTAGTTTCGAATTTAAAGGGTCTTTCTCTAAATCTTACATTCTCTGCGGGGCTGAATCCCTCAAGGAAACTGTTGATGCCAATCTTTGTGCTCTGTAGGCTAGAGACGATTCCATATGCTCCTGGTTCGCCGTAAAGAATATGGATATAATCTGAAAGATAGTCTAACAACGTCATATCGTGTTCCACGACCATAACACTCTTACCCTCCTTTGCAAGATTTTGGATAACTTTAGCAACCGCAAGCCTCTGGTAAATATCATTATAAGACGATGGTTCATCAAAAAAATAATAGTCAGCATCTTTCGCAGCAGCTACTGCTACTGCCAATCTTTGCAATTCTCCACCACTCAACTGATCTATATTCCTGTTAAGGACATCTTTTAATCCAAGTTCTGCTATTAAACCATTAGATACATTTCTCTCGTCATAATTTTTTAATAATTCTATCGCAGTTCCCTTGAAGGCTTTTGGAATTAGATAAACAAGCTGAGGTTTAATCGAAGCGCGCATATCACCATTAGCAATCTTCTCGAAGTGTGATTTCAGTTCTGTTCCGTGGAAGTACTTTATAATCTGTTCGTATGTTATTTCCTTTTCATAACTGCCAAAATTGGGCTTGAGGTTCCCAGATAGAATGTTTACTATAGTAGATTTACCAATCCCGTTTCTTCCAAGCAAACCAACTACGGATCCTCTCTTTGGCGTTGGAAGACGATATAATCTGAAAGAGTTAATGCCATACTGATGGATCTTGTCCTGACCCAATTCTTTGGCTAAGTTAACAATAACAATCGCATCAAAGGGACATTTCTTTATGCATATGCCGCAACCAGTACAAAGATCTTCTGAAATTACAGCCTTTCCATCTTCCTGTCGTTGAACTATGCATTCTCCTCCTGTCTTATTTACTGGACAATAGATTATACACTCTAACCCGCATTTCTTAGGCTGGCACAACTCTTGATCCAAAACCGCCACTCTATGTGTGAATTCTGCAGAATCTCCCAAGGTATACGTTCATTTTTTGCATTAATGTATTATATAGATTGTGTGTAACTACAGATAATATTACGAATGGTATAAAAACGCGCAATGGGAAGATTAAATTAACCCTTTTATGGAAAAGACTTCAGCCGGCCATAGCGACAGGGTGCGACCCGGTCCCATTCCGAACCCGGCAGTCAAACCTGTCGACGCTGCTGATATACTGACCTGCGAAAGCGGTTGGAAAACAGCAGTGCTGGCGTGAACTTAATTATGCATTACTGTATTTTTTCAAATAGTATAGTTCTAAAAAAAGATAATAAATTGCAGATGTAGGTAATTAAAAGTACTAATTTAACAAATTGTTCAACTGATATCGGTTGTAACAAAATATGCTCAGGCTAGAGTTGGCTATAGGCATACATAGCTTTTTTTAGTACTACACCTTCTTTAGTTCAAGTAAAACGGCAAGTATAGGGGCTAGAATTCTAGAAAACCTAAATTCTAATGCAACGTTATAGTTATTCCCGTCATGAGCTAACCAATTGTTATCTCCAGTCGTTGTCATCTCCCAAATGGATGCGTTTTAGTAGCTCCCTAACGTTCAGTCCTATACGGTCGATCACGTCGTATATTGATGCCAAACCGCTTGGTTCCCATACCTGCGTTTCCACAATGCATGCATAATTTGCTACTCTAACTGATATTTTTCTTACCTCTTCTTTCATTATATTTTTGGTAAAACAAGCATATAGAATGTTGTCCGCAGTTAAAATCTCTGCTAAGACACCACCGCTCCAACCGAGTTGATTCACCCGCCCGTTATAGAGATTAAAGTAAGGGCTAGCACACAATAATTTCCAAATATTTTCGTCGTTTTCTATAATGTATTTGTTCTCCAGCATACAATAAACATTAAAGAACGGTCCCATACGCACTACATCCTCAACACCAATATAGTCAATGTTCTGGTCATAGATTTTAAGAAAACCGTCTCTATTCAGTAACCATCTCTCAAAGTATGGACGAAGAGTAGCAGGTATATCGATTTCCATCTTTCCTATCTTACAGTTAATACCTGCAGAGGATAGCTCCTCTATGAGGGTTTCAAGTTGGAATATCGGCAATAAACCATATATTATCTCTCACTATTACATATAGTTGATGAATCGAATATCACCTAAGCGAGGATTTATTGCAATTTTCATTAATTTGTAGATAATTATAAGTATCTATTCTACAAAACTTTGGCGGTAAACAGAGCAATACGTGTTTGCTGTGGTGCCGTATGTCGATGAGTTTTTTCTAATTCACCGCGCGGAGAGTTGAGAGTTGAGTTCAATCATTGTATGGTATCATAGTATAACCAGAATAACGGACCAAGGTAAGATCAAGAAACACTATATGAAACCGTTAATACAGGAGTTTTGTTTCATATCTTGGCACTATGGGATTCATCCGCTAGCAATTTTACTATTGTTCTCAGTCCAAACCCTGTTGCACCTTTAGGATTATAGCTACGCTCATAGGTTCCTTCTTGAGTCCATGCAGTCCCTGCAATGTCCAAATGTACCCATGGGGTATTATCGGTAAAGTTGGATAAAAAAGCAGCTGCAGTTATAGCACCACCTGGCCTGCCACCTATATTCTTGATATCTGCAACATTGCTTCTGAGTTGATCTTGGAATTCATCATACAGTGGCAACTCCCATATTTTTTCGCCTGTTTCCTGAGATGCCTGTATTAACTTGCAAACGAGCTCTTTACTAGTGCCGATAGCTGCGGCAACGTTTGCACCTAGCGCAATAATGCAT
This sequence comes from Thermoproteota archaeon, assembly GCA_046724555.1. Taxonomy (GTDB): domain Archaea; phylum Thermoproteota; class Nitrososphaeria; order Nitrososphaerales; family Nitrososphaeraceae; genus JAFAQB01. The sequence continues at coordinate 7,317 of JBKOWU010000362.1, forward strand.
GCACCAGTCAATGTTGCCAAATCGATAATTGCTTTAGGATTATATGAATTGATGCCATATGATATCGCATCTGCAAGGATGATTCTACCCTCGGCGTCTGTATTTAATACTTCAACTGTCTTGCCATTGTACATCTGTATTATGTCCCCTGGTCTATATGATGTCGCAGAGGGCATATTCTCAACACAAGGAATTATACCAACAATATTCAACGGAAGTTTTAACGATGATGCTGCTTTGAGTATACCAAGGACCGTACACCCACCGCACTTATCAAATTTCATCTCATCCATTTTTTCTCCCGGCTTCAATGATATACCTCCTGTGTCAAAAGTAACCGCTTTTCCCACCAGAAGATAAGGCTTTTCGTCATGACCTCCCTTGTACTCTACAATTATCATCTTAGGCGGATTGTTACTACCTTTTCCTACTGCGACCACACCTGCTAATTTGATTGATTCCATTTCATATCTTTCAATAATTCTTGTTTTCATTTGATACTCGTTACCAAGTGACGTAGCAACGTTTGCTAAATATGTAGGAGAACAGTCATTTGGTGGAAGATTTCCGAGATCTCGGGCAAAAAATACCGCTTGGACTATTAAATTTACTTTATTTATAAGTGTCTGGTACATTGATGGCTCAGAATTGGAAACGATAGTAACTTCGTTAAGTCTAAGAGAACTATTCTCTTCATTATTTGTTTTATATTGCTTAAAAGAATAAAGAGAAAGCAAAATACCTTCAACAATCGCTTCGATCAAACCTTCGTCTAATTTATTCAAAAATGGTATAATAGAAATGTTCGAAAATCCCATCTCTCTAGCCTTTAGAGCCGCTTTCCCTGCAATGACCCTTGCTATGTCTTTTGTAAATTTTTCTCTTTTGCCGAGGCCAACAAGCATAACCTTCTTAATTCGTCCATTGCCTGGCCTATATAAAATAATGTTAGAGCCAAACAACCCTTTGAACTCTTTATTCTTAATAATTTCATTTATTGTTGTGGCCAAAGACGTATCAATTTCGTTTAATTGCAAAAAGTTATCTTCATTTTCAAAGATACCTATTATCAAGATTGATGTCGTCTTGTACTGCTGATCAGTTCTCGGGTGTTGTACCCTGATCTCTACCATCCATTGGTTGTAATGATACACTTTATTTTAAACTATTGAAAATAATACAATAGTTAACACAGTCTTTTTGATCTTAAAGATTAGCTCTTAATCTTACTGTATCTAAAAACAGTTCATAAAAATGATGAGCTACTATATTAGACTTACAATCAACATTAAACAAGACGTCGTGTACGGCTTATAGTATAGGATGATAATATTATCCTATCCCATATGATCGTTAGACTTTTTGTAGACTTTGATTTGGGTATGTTCAAACCTAAATAAGAAACACTTCATTGAATATGCAACTTTGTATGCCTTTATACAAACCTGGCTAGACACTGAAGAATAATTCGAAGAATGCAGCTCCGACATTCGACAGTACTACCACTAGTCTTTTTATGTCCGCTTCTTTGAATTTGCGTCAAAGTGGCTGCAAGACATATGTTTTTATCCTCGCTAATTGGGTTTTTGTACATGGTATTCCAAGAGCTGGATGGTAGTGCTCAACATGGCCTTTAATATGAGATATCTCGATCTGAAAAGAAAAATACGGGATATACGCATGCTCGCAATCCAGGGGATTGCAGAAGCGGGTTCAGGCCACCCGGGTGCTTCTTTTTCTGCAGCAGAGATTATGGGTACGTTATATTTCAGAAAGATGAAACACGACCCTTTGAAACCAGATTGGAAAGAAAGAGACTACTTTGTAAACTCGAAAGCACATTCAGCTCCCGGGTATTACGCCGCATTAGCGATGGCAGGATACTTTCCAACCGAGGAAATAAAAACATTGAGAAAAATCGATTCTCGTCTCCAGGGTCACCCTGTAAGATATTCCGAGCATCAAAAACATTATAGTGTACCGGGTGTCGAGTATTCGGGTGGCTCGGAGGGGATAGGGCTCTCCGTGTCGATAGGAATTGCGATGGCCAATAAACTTGATGGAAAGAAAAATCGTGTATACACTTTAATTGGGGATGGAGAATCAAATGAAGGACAGATCTGGGAAGCGGCTATGGCTGCTCCAAAATTTGAGCTTGATAACCTGGTTGCAATATTAGATCGTAATCGTATACAGCAGGATGGTTTTACAGAAGACGTAATGCCTCTGGATCCGTTGCGCGACAAATGGCTAGCATTTAATTGGAATGTAATCGAAATAGATGGCCATAAGGTAGAACAAATAATCGACGCCCTTAATAGGGCAAGTCAGTTAGAAGATAAACCCACACTACTCATAGCTAATACGATTAAGGGAAATGGAATCAAACATATGACTAATAATCCGCAATGGCATGGCAAAGCTCCTCCGAGAAAACACACTCCAGTGTTATTGCAAGAGCTTGAGAGCGAATGTTTAATTGCGCCATCTATTATTGCAGGAGAACGGGAAAACTACGAAGAAAAGGTTAGAAAAGCTGAACGAGGCGGGGCAGATATC